>JAZMZK010000045.1:0-23623 GCA_045585955.1 Victivallaceae bacterium | reverse complement strand
CAAGCAAAAACTTGAAGAATACATTTGCTATTTCAATAACGAAAGAGTATCTTTAACATTAAAAGGAATGAGCCCGGTAAAATACCGAACCCATTCCACATAATTTAACCCGTCCAAATTTTTGGGGTCACATCAAAACTGAATTTTTTGCAACAGCCCCATAATATCTTTTTCAGATAACTGCACTGTAAGCGCAGTTGGTTTTTAACACTTTTTTATCAGTAGTTTTTGGCTTCGATTTCAAAATAGGCGCGCGGATGTTTGCAGACCGGGCAAATTTCGGGAGCGCTTTCGCCGGTATGGATATGACCGCAATTACGGCATTCCCAGCGGTTTTCTCCGACCTTTGTCCAGACTTCGCCCTTTTCAACATTGGCTGCCAGCGCACGATAGCGTTCTTCGTGGCGTTTTTCGATCAGGGCAACTGCGGCAAATTGAGCTGCAAGTTCTTCAAAACCTTCTTCTTTTGCCACTTCCGCAAAATTCTTGTACATTTCGGTCCATTCTTCGTGTTCACCGGCGGCGGCATCCAGCAGATTTTCGTAGGTGGTACCGATGCCGTGGAAAGCTTTGAACCAAAGTTTGGCATGTTCTTTTTCGTTATTGGCTGTGGCTTCAAACAAGGCGGCTATCTGTTCGTAGCCTTCCTTTTTTGCCTTACTGGCATAATATGAATATTTGTTGCGGGCCTGGGATTCACCGGCAAATGCGTACATCAGATTTGCTTCGGTCTTGCTGCCTTTGAGTTCCATAATTTTTTTCTCCTGACTTTTTGGGGTTATTTTTATAAAATCCTCTGCTCCATGTTTGCACAGGGGACACACATAATTTGCGGGTAATTCTTCACCTTCATACTCAAAACCGCATATCGTGCAGCGCCAGACCGGCTGGCTGCCGCCTGCGATCTCTACTTGCTTAAACGCTTCTGCCGGGCGTTTGCACAGCGGACAACGGTAGTCGGCGGGCAACTCTGCACCTTCATACTCAAAGCCGCATACCGAACAGCGCCAGACTGTTTTTGCACCAGCCGCAGGAGCCGGCGACTGCGGTTTGATATGCCGGTGATAGTAGGAATAAGTTGCTGTTTCCGCATCGTTATTCAATACTTGCATATCCACCGCTTCGGCAATAAACAGCATGTGGCTGCCCAAATCCATACAGTCTAATACCCGGCATGAAAAACATGCATTGGCGTTTTCTTCCACATAGTAAAGACCGTTGGCTGTTCGCGGCAGTTCCAGCCCGGAAAATTTATTTGTGTTTTTTCCGCTTTGAAAGCCGAAACGCTTGAATGTTTCAAATTCGGCACTCTCATTCAGCACCGTAATATTGAATTCACCGTTTTTTTGCAGCAAACCGCAACTGTAATTCTCTTTGCAGACCGAAACTCCAAAACGGAGCGGCGAACTTGCCAGCTGTGCAAATGTGTTGACTATACAGCCGTTATCTTTGCCGTCTGCGCGGCTGGTCAGCACATATAATCCGTAGCCGATTTTTTGTAATGCTTTGTTATCCATGTAATCACCCATCCTGTTATCTGAAAACTGATATGATCCCTGCCATTATTATCAACATATACAGTATTGCCATCACCCGGCAGCGGACAATTGCTTTTTCCCGTTCTCTGCCCGGAGCAAAACCTGCCAATCTTATGCAGCTTTGGGTATGCCGGTAGCGGGCAAGTTTTTTCTGCCCGGGGCGATGCAAAACTATTTTATTTTCCATAAAAATTTATCTCCACCCCAAATAAATTATCAATGCCGCGGCAATTGACGATATACCAACTACTGCCCCCAGCGAAAGAGCCAATGCCCACCCTTTTTTAAGCAGGGTCTTAAAATTTTCGCTTTCGGGCTTGGCGGAAAGGTCTGCCGGAGCACCGGAGGGATTTGCCGCCAAAACCATTTCAATTTCGCCATCGCAGGCATAAAATGCCAGGCGTTCCCGGTCTATGGCGCGGAAGCGTTCGCCCAGCTCCACTTGCGAGAGCTCATCGCCTTCGGAAATGCGTAATTTGTTTAAGGTTTCCTGATGGCTCCGGAGGGCTTGTTGCAGGTGTTTTACATTTTCAAGCGAGGCATTGAGCATAACTTCTTTGACTTCCAACTGCCGCAGCCGGCGCACCAGACGCTGTTCGTAATCGGTAAACAGCTGGCTGGTCTGTTCCCGGCGGCGTTCCATTGCCTGCATTGTTGAGGAAGACGAAGTTCCACCGCTTTCTTTGACGGCTTTTGCTGATGGCGCCGATACACCATTAACTATGGAATCTTTGGGGACAACCTCTTCCACACTTTTGAGTTTCCCCCGCAGATTTACCAATTTATCGCTCAAGTAATCTACCCGGTCATTCATAAAAATATTTTCTCCTCAAGAGCAAAATATAATGCAATATTTACTTTCTGCAAGTTTGTAGATATATTTAAAATAATTTTTTATAAAAATTTTTTACGGCATACCGCTGCCATTTCCGGCAAATCGTCGGCAATTACGCCGCATGAACCGAATTTTTCCTCTGCCAATTCTCCTGCCAAGCCGTGCAGAAATGCTCCGCGGGAAGCGGCAGTAAAGGCGGTTGCCGTTGTTGCTGCACTGCGCCATATTGCCAGTTCGGCTGCAATTATGCCGGTAAGTACATCGCCGCTGCCGGCAGTTGCAAGTGCCGGAGTCCCGCTGGTATTGAGCCGGACTTTGCCATCCGGGGAGGCAACTGCCGTGCGGGCGCCTTTGAGCAGAACTGTGGAATTATATTTTTGAGCCAGCATTTTTGCCGCATTGGCATTATCTTCCGGCAGTTCCACATTCAAGCCTTGAGCCAGCATTTTTGCTTCGTTTCGGTGCGGGGTCAGTATCACCGGGGCGTGGCGGTTCCGGAAATGTTCCGGCATTTGCGCTGCAAAAAACAGTGCATCGGCATCCAGTATCAGCGGTTTGTTGATTTTCAACACTCCGGCAATAAAATCTTTGCAGCAGGGATTTCTGCCCAGGCCGGGGCCGACTGCAATGCAATCACTTTTTCCGGAATATTTTTCAATATATTGCAGAGAATCTTTATCAAATGCCCCCGCTGCGGCAGGAACAGTTACCGGTATAACACTTAAGGTTCCGCTGCCGGGCTGTACTGCAAACGGCACCAGCAGCCGCACTAATCCGGCTCCGGCACGCAACGCACTGCGTGCTGTTAAAAAAGGCGCTTGAAAATATTCGTTTGAACCGCCGATAACCAACACGCTGCCCCGTTGATATTTATATACATTGCGGGAAATCTCCGGAGATGTTGCACGGAACCATTGAGCATGAGCCGCCGTCAGACCGCTTTCTGATGGTGGCAGTATCAGCGGCAGCTCAATCAGTTGGAGCTGACCGGAGTGCTCTATACCTTCATCGCTGAAAAGTATATCTTTGAAATATCCGATCACTGCGGTCATATTTGCTTTTACTGCAATATCAGAACCGAGTCCGCTGGGCAGATCGATCGAAAATACCGGCCGACGGCTTTGATTTATTGTTTGGATCAAACTTCTGTAAGGTTCGCGCATGGTCGGTGAACAGCCGGTACCCAGCAAGGCATCGATCACTATATCGTGACCGGTCAAAACTACCTCTTCAGCGGCAGCGACTTTAACCTGTTTATTGAGTTGGGCAAAGTAATATTTGCCGGAAGCAGAAAGTTTTTCCGGCGGCAGTGCCAGCGCGAGTACGATTTCAGCCGACAGTTGCCCTGCTAAAATCGAGGCAGCGACCACGCCGTCACCGCCATTATTGCCGTGCCCGGCAAAAATCACTACCCGCTGAAAACAGCCGTATCTGTCAGCATTTTTCAGAAAAGTTTCCGCACAGTTTTTGCCGGCAATATACATCAGTTCAAGCGGATCGGCAAGTCCGGCGGAAAAGTTGGCTTCTTCGCACAAACGCATACTTGCAGAAGAAATGATTTGATCCATAAGCTGTTCCAGTTGTTTAAATATTTGTTATTGAGGAGCTTTGAAATTATCTTGGTTGATAAAATCAGTCAAAAATTCCGGCAGCGGCGGTATTTTCAAGCGGTATTTTTGAGCTGACCTTTGCCAGTTTGAAATCATTTCTGCATAATCCGCTCCATTCGCCGGTATTGCGGTTATGCAGAATTTCCGATCCGTCCGCCGGGCTTTTCCGGAGTAGTACAGCTGCCCATTTTGCAGCTTGCCCGATTTGAAAAAATAAGGCTTGTTTCGGGAGTCCAGTTGCCACAGTGTGGTGCTTGACCGGGGATCAGGCGTTATCGCTGCCGGGGTATAGAGAGTTCCCTTTTTTTCAAATTTTATTGTTCCGGCAAAAACCGGAGTATTTTCACTGCACTGTTGGATCATATCCCGGGTAAAAATAAACTGCATTGCCGGAGCTTTCAGCATTTTTTCGGCAGTATGCAGGAGCTGTTGCAGTTTTGCTTTGACTGCCGCCGGCAGCAGCTGAAAGGTTTTGTAAGTTGTTTCCTGATGCAGAAAACACAAAAACAGCGGAAAATTTTCTTCTTTGATATTTTGCAGATATTGTTGGATTTTCAACAAGGTGTACTGCTTGACGCTGGGCGGCAGTGCTTTATGGATATTGCCGTAGATCAGCTGTCCCTGCCAGCGTTGTTCAGCACACTCGGCAATGCCGCTGCCGTCGGCTGAAAATACCGCTTTGACCCGGCGGTTGTCGAGAGCGGTGAATTTTATATGGTATTTGCCGTCGGACTGCTTGACAAACAAGCTTTTGCTCAAGGTTTCAAAGCGGATGATCCGGTTGTTTTTCTGCTTTATGATAAGTTCAAAAGTGCCGAACTGCAATTCGTCGGCAACGATTTTTTCAAATTCTGCTGTATAAAAGTTTTTGGCACTGCGGTTGTTTTCTGCCATTTCTGCAAGAATTTTTTTCAGCGATCGGGCAAATGGTATTTGCAGAAGCTTGAGGTCGTTGAGAATATGGACAAGTTCTGCTTTATGAAGGCTTTGCGGATATTTCTCCAGAAAATTCTCAATTTCTGTGCGCAAAGATTCTGCTGTTGTTAAAGTCTGTATTTTCCGGTACGCTGCAAGTTCGTTGTATGCAGCAGTTTCTGCCAGAACTGCCGCAGCGGATAATTGCTCCAGCAGTTTTTTTAACTGTCTTGCGCGTTTGCCGATTTCCGGTATTTCCGGATAACGCATTGCTGTATCGGTCAGTTGGCCGGTGATCCGGTTGTGGAGTTCTTTGTATTCCTGCCAGCGGCGCTGATTTTGCAAGGTGGTCAGCTTGCCGATAGACTTTTCCAGTTCTGCGAGCTTGAGCTGGGCTGTTTTTGCCGATTTTATCATGCGCAGTTTGGTCAATGCCTGGCAGTGAGCTTCCTGCTCCCTTACTTCAGCAAGCTCTGCGGGGGTGGATGCCAACCCCGCAAGTCTTATCAATTCAGTTTGCCATGGTAAATCAGCGGCAGGGTGCGTTTGGAGCTTGTTTTTCAGCTCATCCAAACCTTTGCGAAACTGCTGGCGGCGGTGTTTTTCGGCTTGCAGCAAACCGAATACCGCTTTTTCCCAGTCGATAAAGTAAGATTTTTTTTGCAGAAAAGGCGCTTGCCTCCGGCATTGAGTCAGCAATTCCGCTGCCCGATGGCTGTCGCTGGAATCTATGGCCGCAGTTATTGCCTTTTCCCAGCGGAACCGGGCAATTTTATGCAAAACTTTGACTGTACCGCAGTACAGCAGAAAAATCATCAAGAGGAATAGTGCAACCACAGCCCAGGCACGCACCCCGGAGCGAAACCGCATTTTGCGATGTTTTGCCGCTGTTTCCGGGGTGAGCTGCCAAGTCATGTATCCGACCGTAAAATTTACACATTCACCGAATCGACACTGGCACCGGTCAATTCGTAGTCGTACATGGCAAGGATGGGCGAAATGTGTTCGCGGATAAAGTCTTCGGTCTGTTCCGGAGCCCGCCCCACGAACTTGCGGGGATCGACTAAACTGTCGATCTTATCGGCAACTTTGGCAAAAGCAGGATCCGCCTTGAGCCGTTCCAGAAGGTCGTTGTTTTTGCCTTCAGTTTTGATCATGCGGGCAGCTTCCATGCTGTTGACCCGGATCGCTTCATGCAGTTCCTGACGGTCGCCGCCGGCTTTGACTGCTTCCATCATAATATTTTCTGTGGCCATAAAGGGCAGTTCAGCAGCTACCCGCTTGGCGATAACGGCGGGCCACACCTGCAAGCCATCGGTAATGTTGACCAGCAGCGAGAGGATCACATCCACGCCCAAAAACGCTTCGGGCAGCACCAGACGGCGGTTGGCCGAGTCATCCAGCGTGCGTTCAAACCACTGGGTGGCGTGAGTATGGGCTGCATTTACCGGCAGATCCATCACATAGCGTGCCAGCGAGCAGACCCGTTCGCGGCGCATGGGGTTGCGTTTGTAAGCCATTGCCGAAGAGCCGATCTGCTTTTTGCCGAAGGGTTCTTCGATTTCCCGCAAATTGGCGAGCAGACGGATGTCGCCAGCCATCTTGTAGGCACTCTGGGCGATCCCGGCAAGCAATGTCAGAATGTAGTAATCCACCTTGCGGGTGTAGGTCTGACCCGATACGGGAATGATCTTTTCAAAACCCATCTTTTCGGCGACCCGTTTTTCCAACGCCCGGACTTTATCGTGATCACCGTCAAAAAGTTCCAGAAAACTTGCCTGGGTGCCGGTAGTACCTTTTACACTGCGGAAAGGCAGATTGGCAAGTTCATTTTCCAGCCGTTCAAAATCCAGCATAAAGTCCTGTAAATACAAACAGAAACGCTTGCCGACAGTGGTCAGCTGGGCGGGCTGGTAGTGGGTAAAGCCCAGTGTGGGCATATCTTTGTATTGCAGGGCAAATTTGGCAAGGTTGTCAAAGAGTTTGAGCATCTTGCCCCGGACGAGCTTCAAACCGTCCCGCATCTGGATAAGTTCGGTATTGTCAGTAACATAGCAGCTGGTTGCCCCCAAATGGATAATGGGCATGGCGCTGGGGCACTGGGTACCGAAGACATGGATGTGGCTCATAACATCGTGGCGGCGTTCAGCTTCTTCTTTAGCCACGGCTTCAAAGTCAATATCGTCCAGATGACTGCGCATTTCGTTGATCTGAATATCGGTGATCGCCAAGCCCAATTCCTGTTCGGCTTCGGCCAGAGCCACCCAGAGGCGGCGCCAGGTGGAGTGCTTTTTCTGGGGCGACCAGTTGTAGCTCATTTCGGCACTGGCGTAACGGTCGGTCAACGGATTCTGATAGACATTGTGATTATCGGCCATGATAAACTCCTTGATTTTTTTCTGTTGAAACACTTTGCACAGTATATAATATAACCTGCCGTGACTATTTTGCCACTTGCAAGGTAAAAAAACTTTTACTCAAATAAAATTTTTTGCACAACATAAAACAACAGTGATGTGCGGCACACTTTTATCGGCTGCATTATGGTATTTGCCGCACAACCCCGGTGGGATTGCTTTCCCCCCGGGACCCCTTTGCTCCATTGGCAGCAATATCCAGCGTAGTTCTTCACGACTTTTAATTAATGGCGGGGGCTGCCGCCCCCTTAAGCGATTTTACGGCAAGCCGTAAAATCGTCCTCAAACGCCGGATCCCTAGCGCTCGACTCCGTTCAACAGCGCGGCGAAGCCGCTCGGTCAGCAGGAATTTATCCTGCTGACTACTTTCACATGCGCTCGCGGCGCTAACCGCGCTTCGCGGCTGTCGCCGCGTATGCTGTTGGCAAACAACATCAAGTTTTTTTTCTTGCGCTTAAATCAGGATTTTGTTATCTTTGCCGATGGCATTTTTTATGGTCTGTCCGGGCAGAATTATATCTGCCGAGCTTCCTTCGGGTATATCGAATACGCACTCGATATTGCCGTTGACTCTCTGCCACTGGCTCCGGATCGTACCGAACGGAGAATTGTAACACGCTTTTACATAATCAAGCTTGGCGGCAAAACCGGGCTTTATGACGAACTTTTTGAATCCCGGAGTTTCCACCAGCGGATTGATTCCGCCGAGGTACTGATACATCCATGCAGATATATCGCCGAACATGATGTGGTTTTGCGAACCTTTGCCATTCCAGTTTTCCCACAGCGAGGTGGCACCCTGTTCGAGCTGCCAGCCCCAGCCGGGGTATTCTTTTTGGGTTATGATCTCCAGCGCATCATCAATACAGCCATGTTCTGCCAGCACCCGGGGCAGATATTTGGCACCCAGAATACCGAAATTTGCCTTGTGCTGCTGACTGCGTACTTGTTCTGACAAATATTTTACGCTGTTTTCTGCTGCTTTGCCGGTAACGAACCCGTGATAGACTGCTGTGGCAGTTGCGGTCAGACTGCGGTCGGCAAAAGAGCCGTCTTTATTGTCGAATTTCTGTAAAAAAGACTGACGGATTTTTTCGGCAAGCAGCCGGTAATCGGCGGCATCGCCGGTTTTCCCGAGCAGTTCGGCAAAGAGGGCTGTGCGCAAAACATTCTGGTAATAGTAACCCGACGAAGTTACTTCGACCGGTGCAGTTGCCGCCCTGTCCCAATGGCACCAATCACCCAGACCGAAGTCCAGCAGATAGTTTTCGGAGCGGCTTGCGCAGTAGTCCAAATAGAGTTTGAAATTATCGTAATAAAGCTCTATAAGTTGTGTTTCTCCGCAAAACCGGTAAATTTGGTATGGGTATTCAAACAAGAGCGTATCCCACGCCGGACCGCTCCCCCAGTTATAGCCCCAGGCTCCGGTGGGGGCTATGCCCGGCAGCTGACCATCCGGCCGTTGGGTATCGGTCAGGATCTGCATGAAGTGGCTGTACGCTTTGCGGGTGTTGAAATTCCATATCCCGGTTTCGGCAGCGATGGCGGCATCGCCTGTCCAGCCGTTCTTTTCGCGGTGCGGGCAGTCGGTGGGTATGCCGGTAAAGTTGGATTTATAACTCTGCAAGGTGTGTTTCTGGAGAGTATTCAATGTATCGAACGATGATTCAAAGCGGCCGCTTTCGGCAAACGCTGTATGCACAAACTGTGCCTGAATATCCTCGATTTCCACTTTACCCATGTGCCAGATCTGCACATAGCGGAACCCGTGGTAGACAAAGCACGGCTCAAAAACTTCGCCTTCCGGATCACCTTTCAGGATATACTGGTCGGTCTGGAAGGGAGCTTTTTCCACATAGGGGGCGATTTCCTGCAGATTTATATAACCGGAAATGGGGTCGATTTTTTCCACATAAGTAAGTTTAAGCACGGCACCGGCTTCGCCTTTAACTTTGATTCTGCACCAGCCGGTGAGATTTCTGCCGAAGTCATATGTTGATTCCCAGCAGGTAACAAAACGCTGACTGACCAACGGAAAACTCTGCATGATCTTGCATGGTTCGGTTTCTTCCAATACAACTCTGCCGCCGGGCGGCACTGCCAATGCGGCATTTTGCCAGCTGCTGTCATCGGTTTCAGGATCGGCAAAACCGGTAACTTCCAATCTTGCATCGTAATATTGACCGTTGCGGAAACCATCAAATGTTATGGGCGAAGAATGAACTTTCCAATCCTTGCCGCTGGCGGCGACGGTTTGACCGTCAACCACAATATCGCACAGCAGTTTAGGGTAATCGCGCCACGGAGCTTTGTCGTAGCTCCAGTGCGGTTCATGGCAGTTAAAAAGTCCGTTGCCCAGCATTACAGTTACGGCATTTTTGCCTTTCCGGAGCAGTTTGGTAACATCGTATTCAATGTAGCTTACATGTTTATCGAACTGGGTCATAACCGGGGCAAGCACCCGGTCGTCGGCTTTCTGATTATTTACATAGAGTACATGCCAGCCCAGACCGCATAAAAAGATCACCCCTTTGCCCGGAGTTGCCATAAGATCAAAGGTTGTCCGTAAATAAGGTGCCGGTAAAATGGTATCTGTCGGTGTTCCCATGGTTTGACCGGCGTTGATCCAACGCCCCTGCCATTTGCGTTCTTGTTGCATAAATACTTTGCGCTCCGTAAGAAATTGGTGTTTTTCCGCTGTGAAATAATATATTTCAACATGTTTTACATTGCAAATACTCATCTGTATAAAATCGTATAATTAGTGCAAGCACAGCGACCGGAGAATTTTTTGCCGGTTTGCCGGGAATAGCGGAAAAAATCCCTGTTTTTTCCAGTCACGCCCTTGACAAATATTTATAACTGTATTATAATAGAACAAGAATAAAACTTGAAAAATAGAACCAGGATAGAACTTAAAATAAATTTAATTCTTACACAAGGAGGAAAAAGATGAAACACTCCCACTCATTTACTCTGGTTGAACTTGCAGTGATCGTTGCCATTGTTGCCATTACCGCAGCCATGCTGCTGCCCGCTACTGCGGTGGTCAGCGAACAAGCCAAAGTCACCGGCTGTCTGGGCAATCTTAAAGAACTCGGCAAAGCCGTGCAGACTTACGCTAAAACTTACAATGGCCATATCGAAGGGCTTACCGGTCAATCCGGTTACACCGGCGACAAAACCGGTCTGCCGTGGAGCAAAAATCTTTTTGATATACTCAAAGACCCCAAACTCTTCCTCTGTCCGGCAGATGCCACCAAAAATGACCGCCGCGGCAAACCTGCCAAATGTTCTTACGGCGTGGTCAAGATTTCACCGGCGATCTGGCCGGTTCCGCACAAGAGCTTTACCATTGACCGTTTGCTCGACCCGGCTAAATTCATTCATATCATGGATTCGCAGAGTTCGTGGGGCAATATCGGTCATGCCAGCGGTTCGTGGCAGGTCATTCCCGGTCATCGCGGCGGCTATCTGGATAAAAGCCGCATCGGCATGTACGCCCCGCACGAAAACAAAACCGTTTCTGCCGCACTGCATTACGACGGCAGTGTGAATACTTACACTTATCCAGAGGCGGTAAAAGATTTTCCGCCGGAACGCAAAGAAAAAGTTTTCTTCTGATAAAAAGTGCGGTTTACAATGAAAAAAGTATTACTTCTTTTGACGGCGGCATTCGCCGTCTGGACGGTCAGCGGAGCGGAAAACCTGATAAAAAACGGGGATTTTTCGGAAGTTGATGCCAATGGTACTCCCAAATATTGGAGTTTTTATCCGGCAAAAATGCCCAAAGGTGCCAGTGCGGTGGTGGACAGCACTTTTGCCACCAGCGGCGGTACTTCGGTAAGATTTCAGAATACCGAACTCTGGCACTATACCCGCATTGATCAGGTGGTCAAAGTCAAGCCCAACACCAACTATATAGCATTTTTCAAAAGCAAGGGCGAAAACATCACTTGCCCCAACGGCGGCATGGTCAGGATGTATATCGGACACAACGGCAATCTGGATCGTCCCACCAAGCAGTTCGGACCATTTTTTGACTATGTAAAAGAGGGCAGACCGGCAAACTGGAGCTATAAGTGGAAGCGTTACGAAAGCGGCGTTTTCAACAGCGGCAAAAATACCGCATTCGGTATTTGCCTCTTTCTCATGCGGGGCAAAGGCACGGCGTGGGTGGACGAAGTGGAGCTTTACGAATACACCCCCGATCTGCAGAAAGCCATCGAAGCCGGTCACGCCCGCACTCTGCTGAAAAACGATATTGATAAACTCAAAGCCAACGCTGCCGGTAACGCTGATATGCTCAAAAAAGTTGCCGCAGCCGAAGCGAAACTTGCCAACTGGTTCCCGGAAAAGCGAACCAATATGCAGTCGGGGTTCCCGTTCTACAAATTCCAGAGCGAACTTTTTGCCCTTAATGCCGAAAATCTCCAGCGCAATCACCCCGGCAAATCCATACTGGTTGCCTGCGATGATGCGTTAAAGCCTTACGATCACCTGCCGGGCAAAGTTGCGGACTTCAACAACAAAGTTTCCATCACCGGTGCCGGAAATGATATTGAAAGTTTTGCTCTTAACTTTACCAATCTTGAAAAAGATCTGGCAGTCGTTACGCTGGAAAGCGACAACAAACTTGCTCTGGAATTCCGCAAAACCACCTTTGTTGCCGCCGAACTCAACAAGGCTTTTGACGATGCTTTGGTGCAAATACCCAAAACCGTCAACGGCAAATACCGTTTTGCCATTCCCGGCGGTATGACAGTACAAATTTACTGTACAGCGTTCCTGCCGGAAAAACCGGGCAGAAGAGTTTCCACGCTCAAGTGGTCAACATTTAAAACTCAAGGCACTATCGAGCTTGAGCAGAATGTTATCAAAGCTGCGTTTCCTGACGAGATGCCCATTTGGAGTTTCTCTTACCTCTACCGCTGCCGGGGGATCATGCACCGTAATCCGGAAGCTACCGCCAAGTTCCTCAAACGCATGCACCAGAACGCCCACATGCTCTTCCATGTAACAGAGTTCCGGCCGGTTTTTGACGAAAACGGCAATATACAAGTCGATAAAATGAGGTGGGAGGTTCTGGATAAAGACCGCACCGGACTTATGCTTCAGCCGGGTATGCTGATAATCAATGCATTGTATTTTCAGGAACCCTATTTGACGCTCTTTCTGGGCAAAAACAAAGACGGCAGCAAGATCGCTCCCTTCTCTCCGGAGTGGGAAAAACGGGTGGGAGCGTATATCCGAGCTACGGTGGAAGGCTTGAAAAAGCGAAATGTGGGCTATGACCGGTTCGTATTCTTTTTGCGGGATGAACCTATGTCCAACAGTCTGGCTGCCATGGAAAAGATGGCAAAGTTCATCAACCGGGTCGATCCGAAAATCAGAGTGACCAACAACTCCAACAACCTTTTGAATCATAAAGAGATCGACCGTCTGGCATCTTTTGTGACTGTTCAGGCTCCCCATGTGGATTATCTGACGCCGGAAGTGCTTGCCATATTGAAAAAACACAACAACGAAGTCTGGACTTACTGGGTGCAGAATAAAAGCATCAGCGGCAAGAGCTTGCGGGATGTATTCTTAAAGCTCAAACGCCTTGATGTAAAAGCCTTCAGCTACTGGTGCGCCTACGATACCGGCGATACCTGGAGCGCAGTCAAACAGAGCTATTCAGTGCTCTTCAAAGGCGAAAACGAGTGGATACCCTCCAAGCGTGCCGAAGGCATTCGGGAAGGCATTGAAGATTACACATTGTTGAAAATGCTGGAGGATAAAAATCCGGCAGCTTATAAAGAGATCATCAACAAGATCACGCCGGAAAACCGTTCTGAACTGCGGAAAAAAGTTCTGGAACTTTTGAACCGGTAAGGAATATTTTTTATGGAAAAACATGTATCCTGCGACTGCTGGCAGACTTTGCAGCAGAGTATCAATGCTGTATCCGCTGCCGGCGGCGGCAAAGTCGTTGTGGAGTGCAACATCAATAACGCCCACACCATATACCTCAAAAGCAATGTGGAATTGCACATTGCCCACAACTGCACCATCACCGGGTCGGCAGATTTTCACGATTACGACGATTTCAACCCTCCGGAACTGTGCAATATCAGGCCCGAAAAGTACAATCATACCCTGATTGCGGCAGTCAACGAAAATAATATAGCCATAACCGGCAGCGGCACATTGGCGATCCCCGGCGTAAAGTTCTACGACGAAAGCACCCTTAAAGGCAGATTTTTTGCCAAGCCCGCCACACCCCGCCCCCGGATACTGCATTTAGTGGACTGCAACGATGTGTTTTTAAGCGACACGCTTTACAAGGATGCCCCCTGCTGGACCATCTGGCTCTCCGGCTGTAACCGTGTGGCGATCAAGGGTATCCGCATCGAGGGCGATCAGCGGATGATCAACAACGATGGCATTGATATCGACGGCTGCCGGGATGTAACGCTTTCGGATTGCCGGATCAAAACTTGCGACGACTGTCTGGTGCTGCGTGCCATGCCCCGGGATAAGGAAGTGGTGTGCGAAAATGTAGTGTTGAGCAACTGCGTGCTTTCCAGTGCCTGTCAGGGCATCCGCATCGGCTGCCCTTCCGACGATATCATCCGCAACTGCCGTTTCAGCAACATGGTGCTGAACTGCCCCGGCAACGGTATAAATATTGATAATCCGGTGCGTTATCTCAAAGAGGGCTGTACCGGTAAATTGGATTTAAGCAACATAACCATTGCTCACATGACCATCAATTCAGGCTGGCTGCCGGTGCGGCTGGGGGTGGATGAAGGGGTAAAACTGCGGAGCATACGCAACATTGTCTTTGACGATATAGTCATGCAGTCCAGCTACCCTTGCGACTTCCACGGTTCCAGCGAAACGGTGCCGGAAAATATTGTTTTGCGCAATGTAAAGTATATTCAAACCGCCCCCAGCGACCGGGAAAGCAATATCATTGTGAAAAAATGCCGCCGTTTCCGGCTGGAAAACTTTGAAATGGATTTGCTGTAAGCTGTAATTTTTTAGTATTTGAGGGGTTTTGAAAACACCTCTATTGCTCAAATTTTGTTTTTTCCGGGAGAACATTTATGAAGTTTAAAAATACATTCCGCCCACATTCCGGCGCCGGGGCTTTCTTTTTCAGCATCTTGCTCTGGGGCGTAGGGGTGGGGTGTTTTGCTGCGGCAATGAACAATTTCCTCTCCGGCATATATCAGATGGATTCTGTGGAGCGCGGCTGGCTGGAGTTTTTCCGTGAACTGCCCGGACTGGCGCTGGTTTTTCTGTTGGCAATTCTGCATAAAGTCAGCGATTGGAAAGTTATCCGGCTGGGGACGATGATTTCGATGGCAGGGGCAGCGCTGCTGCTTATTCCGGCAGATAAACTCTCGGTAACGGTTTTTATTATGCTCTGGAGTTTGGGCGAACATCTGGTAATGCCCATACGCTCGGCAGTTGCTATGCGCGTTGCCAATCCCGGCTGTGAAGGCAGGTCGTTGGGTCTGTTGACCGGGGTGATGAATTTCGGTTCAGTAGCCGGCAGTTTACTGGTGGCGGTTATTTTTTATGCCGGGACTGTGTACTTTGTGCAGAGCGAAGCGGTACTGTTCAATGTTTTATGGGGCGTCATAATTTTTCTTATGCTGGCAAGTACGATCAGCACTTTTACCAAAGATGCCCCCCGGGAACCCACCCGGCGCCCGCGGCTTTATTTTAACCGGAAATTCGGCAAATATTATGCGCTGGAACTCTTTTACGGAGCAAGAAAACAGATATTTCTGACCTTTGCACCTTATGTGCTGATCAAAGAATACAGCTTTACTACCGCCGGTATGGCTTTGCTGCTGGGTATTTGTGCCTTCATCAATATATTTGCCGCTCCGGCTATCGGGCGTTTGACTGATAAATGGGGGTACCGCAATACTATGATCTGGGATACTGTGGTGTTGTGTTTTGTTTGTCTGGCATACGGTTTTGCCGGTAAGATATTTGCATTGCAGATCGCAACTTGCGTGGTGTGTGTAAACTTTGTGCTTGATGCAGTTATCAGCACTACGGCACTGGCAACAAACATTTATGTCAAAACGCTTGCCCATGATCGGGATGAACTTACTGCCACCCTGGCGACAGGGATCTCAATAAATCACCTTATTTCTATACTGACAGCGCCGCTGGGCGGTTGGATATGGAGCAAATTCGGCGTGGAATATCTTTTTGTTTTTGCATCTGTTATGGCGATCGGCAATACGGCTTTTGCTATGACCATACCCAAGGGCATCAAACAATCTGAAGAAAAAATTCGGTAAAAAATCAGTCGGGCGGTAATTCAATATTGGAAAAACAATTTTTCAGTGCTATTGTACACTGGATATCGGTCGGGAACTAAAGAGTGATCCCGCCGGTCTTTACATTGTGTTGATCGGCTCTTGCAGGGCAATCAATATTTTCAAAAAAAATTGGCTCTGTTCCCAATATCGGTTGATTAACAGTAAAGATGTTGAATAAAATCTTTTCAAAACTTAAAGGGCATTTATCTATTTGTTGCACAAATAGATAAATGCCAATAAAAGGTTTGGAAAAGGGTGATGGGGTTTGGGGAAGAGGGAAAGAACCGATCCAGCAAAAAGGTTTTTCCCTCTTCCCCAAGGCTCCCATATCAACCTTTATCGGGAACAAAGCAAAAAAATTACAGCCGGAAAGGGGTGTTTTTATGAGGAATAAAATATCATTATTGAGCTTGTTGTTGGTGGGTTGTGCATTGCCGTTGAGCGGTGCAGAGGATCTTTTGCAGACGGTTCGGTTATATGCAAACTTTTACAGCCGTAACTCTTCTGATACTCTTGAAAGTTTTAAAATCTGTTTTGCTCCTGAAGAACGCAAAAGTGTACACGCTTTGCCGTCTGCCCGCGAAAAGAGCGTCTGGGCAACTGATGATGCAGTAATCGTCAGCAGCCGCAAATATGGCAATGTCTGCGAAGTAAAGTATCATACCGGGAATCCGCAGATCATTGAGCAAGTCGTGCTTAAACAGCAACATGGTCAGTGGTTTGTAAGTTGGCTGTATACTGCCGAACTCCGGCAGCGGCTGCAAGCAGAGTGCTCCGGAAAACTGCAACAGCTCGGCAAGGCTTTGCAAAAGTACGGCCAGCTCAAAAACGGCAGATTCCCCAGCGGCAACGATGCTGCCGGATGGGAGGAACTGCGGCAGCAGAAACTGATACGCTCCGAGGCTGATTATCATTGTCCGCACTGCAATAAAGTCTACAATTATATGGGGGGCAAAAATGTTGATTCTTATGCCGAATCCCCGCTTGCCTGGTGCGATAAACACTTTGAAAATGATAAATTGAACAATGTTTTGCTGGTAAACGGCAATATCCAAGCTATGCCGTCGCCCGCAACCTATATACCCGCTGCGGCAGTCAATCCCCCTGCCGTTGCAGATAAAGTTCCTGTTGCAGCAGTCCATTCCCCGGTGGAAGCAGATAAAGCTCCCGCAGCGGCAGAAAATATGGCGTTTGCCGCTAAAACTCCAGCCGATTGGGAGATGGGGCCGGATAAAAGCTGGTATGTGCATTTTGATGATGCTTCTGCCGCTGCCCGTCGGGAAAATAAGAAAATACTTTTACTGCATACCGGTTCGGATTGGTGCGGCTGGTGCAAGCGGCTGTCAAAGGATGTTTTGAGCAAAGATGAATTCAAATCGTTTGTCAATGGCAAATTTATTCTGCTTTATTTTGATTCGCCCAGTGCCCGGCACCCCATGAAAAAAGCTCAACGCGATCATGTAAAACATACTGAACGCAAGCTTGGTATTTCCGGCGGTTATCCCTGCACTTTTATATTGGATGCTCAAGGCAAGGTGCTGGGCAGGATCGGTGGATACCGGAAACTCGATCAATACCTCAAGGCATTGGCAGTTTATGTTGGATCAGGGCAAGAGAGCGCTGCTGTACCCGCTGCCGGCTGGGTTTCTGCCAACAAGCGCCCCAATTATCAGGTTGCCGGGAAAAAAGCTGGCGTGGCAAGTACCGGCAGTATCAAAACAGTTGCGCCGCAGCATTGGCTCAAAGGGCCGGATCCTGCCTGGTACATACATTTGGACGATGCAGTAGCTGCCGCCCAACGCAGCGGCCGGAAAATCTATGCACTGCACACCGGCTCGGATTGGTGCCCGCCCTGCAAAAATCTGGAAAAAAATATCTTGAGCAAAAGCAGTTTCAAAAAGTTTGCCCGGGAAAATCTTATACTGCTTTTTGTTGATGCTCCCCGGCGCAAGCCGATTCCGGACGATCAAAAAGCTTACAACCGGCAGTTGGCTGGTAAATTGAAATTCGGCAACGGAGTTCCTTCCATATTGCTGCTTGATTCCGATGGTAATACGCTGGGGCGTATCGGCGGCCGCAGCAGTGTTGCAAACCATATCAAAGCGATCAAAAAAGCGCTGGAGCTGTTTAAATAAAGCCGGGTGGCAAGAGTTTTTCAATCCGGATAATTGAGCGTTGGTTCGCTGTCCAGCGTTTCGTAGATCACATCCAGTGCGAATCCCCGGTTGGCGAGAAAACGGAAAGCTTTTTCCCGGCGTTTGCGCCAGTCCGGCTCTTTTGCCCAGCTGGCAAGTTTACCACTCAAGGCATTTTTGCATGAATTTTCTTCGTTGGGGGCAATTGCGGCAAGCGCTTTTTCTGCCGCTTCGCCGGTCAGCCCGTGGCGGTAAAGCTCCATGGCGATCCGGCGGGAACCGCGTCCGCGCATGCTCTGACTTTGGGCAAACTCTCCGGCAAGAGCTTCGTCATTGACCAGATTGTACTCCCGGCATTTGGCGATAACATCGGCTATTTCTTCAGCAGGGTAGTGCAGTTTGTTCAGTTTCTCCTGCAATTTGTTTTCGCTGTACCATTTTACATCGAGCCAGCGCAAGGTCTGCTCCCAGGCAGAGATATCTTTGCGGGGCTTACGGCTGTTTTTTATTGGTTTGTCGGTGAAATTTTCTTGCATTTGCTTGCTCCTTATGCTAATTTACCACCAGTTTTGAATAAAGGCAAATTTTATGTTGAATGATTCGGTTATTGAGGAACTGCAACGCGCAGCCGCCGGTTTTCTGGAAAAGCATCTGGAGCGGTGTTATACTTATCACAACGCTGCACATACGCTGGAAGTGTGCGCCGCAGCCAAACTCTTTGCGGAACTCTCCGGGGTGCCGCAAGATACACGCTTTGCTCTGCGCATTGCAGCAATATTCCATGATTTCGGCTATTTGGTGCGGAGTTTTGACAATGAGCAGCTTGCCTGGCCTTATATACAGGATTTCGGGAAACGCTTTGGTATTGACCAAAACATACTGCTTGCAGCGAACAGTATGATATTGGAAACGGTTTTTCCATACGCTCCAACTACTTTGGGCGGTAAACTTTTGTGCGATGCAGATGTTGAATACATCGGACGCGAGGTTTTTTTTACCCAAGCGGCGCATTTCCGGGAGGAACTTTCTGCCGGAAATGTTGTTTACACCGATAAGGAGTGGTGGAGTTTGGAATTGGATTTTCTGCAAAAAAACAGTTTTTTTACGCCGGTTTGTCAGCGTTTGCGCAACTCCGGCAGATTGAGTAATCTGAAAAAAGTCCGGGCGCTCCTGCTGGGATGTACCGGAAAAGGTTGATTTTTTTATGGATAAGGTAATTAAAAGCTGTGCCAGCTATGAAATAATCGGGGAACTGGCTTCCGGCGGCATGGGGGCAGTGGCAAAAGCCAAACTCAAAGGTGTTGAAGGATTTGAAAAAGTCGTTGCCATCAAAACTTTGCTGCCCAAGTTTGTCAGCGACAGGGATTTTGTCCGGCGTTTTGTTTTTGAAGCCAAATTGGTGGCAAATCTGGTGCATGAAAATATTGTGCAGATCTACCAGCTGAACAAGGTGGATGATGAGTATTTTTTTGTGCTGGAGTTTGTGGACGGTATCTCGCTTTATGATTTTGTGGAGTTTCACAGGATCATCGACCGCAGACTGCCGTTCGATTTGGCGGTTTTTATCGCTTCCCGGGCGGCGCGGGCGCTGGCTTATGCTCACTGCCGGTGCGATGCCGACGGCAAGCCCTTGAATATCGTTCATTGCGATATATGCCCGCACAACATACTTATAAATAAAGAGGGCGTGACCAAGCTGACCGATTTCGGGATCGCCAGAGCTGCTACTGCACAAAACAGCAATACTGTATCCGGCAAGCTGGCGTTTATGTCGCCGGAACAGTGCATGTCGCCGTGGAATGTAACTCCGGCATCAGATATTTATTCGCTGGGGATAGTGTTGTTTTACATGTTGAGCAACCATTACAGCCGGGATGTTCATGCCGGGCGCGAACAGATAATTGAGCAGATACGCAGCAACTATGTAAATTACGAGGCGTTGCCGGACGATTTGCCGGATGCGCTGAAGAGCATACTCAAAAAAATGCTTGCTGCCGATCCGGCAGAGCGTTTTAATAGCAGTGCCGAGCTGGCGCAGGCATTGGAATACTACATATATAAGGATGGTTACGGCCCGACCAATGTTTCGCTGGCAGAATATATGCGCCGGATCATGCCCGGCAGATTTGTCGAGCAGACCTGCAATATTGCAAAAACCGAAGTCCT
The DNA here is from genome assembly GCA_045585955.1 of Victivallaceae bacterium. Taxonomy (GTDB): domain Bacteria; phylum Verrucomicrobiota; class Lentisphaeria; order Victivallales; family Victivallaceae; genus SIG78. Next base: position 3,674 of record JAZMZK010000045.1, on the reverse strand, counting down.
TGTCAACCGGGGATCCGGTCAAAACTCCTGAATAGATCCACGATGAGAGAGCTTGATTTGGAAAAACTGCCGCTGCGCAAGATCATCCATATAGATATGGATGCCTTTTTTGCTGCCGTGGAACAGCTTGATCATCCTGAATACCGGGGTAAACCGGTGATCGTAGGCGGCACTCCCGAACAGCGGGGCGTGGTCAGCACTGCAAGCTACGAGGCGCGGAAGTTCGGGATCCATTCGGCAATGCCTGCCAAAACGGCGCGCCGGCTCTGCCCGGAGGGGATTTTTGTGAAGGGCTCCATGCGCCGCTACCGTGAAGTATCGCATACGATCAGAGAGATCTTCCGGGAAGTAACGGATGTTATTGAGCCGTTATCCATTGATGAAGCATTTCTGGATGTGACCGAAAACAAACTTGATGAGCCTTCTGCCACCAAAGTTGCACTCTTTTTGCAGCGGAAGATTTTTGAAGTTACCGGTTTGACTGCCTCGGCGGGGGTGTCGTTCAACAAATTTCTTGCCAAGATCGCCAGCGACTGGCGCAAACCCGCCGGGCTGACTGTAATAACTCCGGCACGGGCACAGGAGTTTATTTTTAAGCTGAATATCGAAAAATTTTACGGCGTGGGCGCTGCTACTGCCAGGCAGTTTCATAATCTTAATGTAAAAAACGGTAAGGATCTTTACAATTTGCCGCAGGAAATACTGATCAGCCACTTCGGCAAGATCGGCTTGTTTTACTACAACATTGTTCGAGGAATAGATTTGCGGCCGGTCGAACCGCGCGAAAACCGCAAATCATTGGGCAGGGAGATAACGCTTGCTGAAGATTCTGACGATATGACCGTTTTGCGGGAGTTGCTCCATCAGCTGGCAATAAAGGTATCGGCATTGCTGGTCAAAGAGCGCCTTGCCGGACGCACGGTCACGCTCAAGGTGCGTTACGAGGATTTTTCAACAGTGACCCGCAGTTTGACCGTGCCGGAACGCATTGCACAGGCCGCAGCGCTGGAAAAAGCCGGCATAATGCTTTTGGCGCGTACAGAAGCCGGGCGGCGCAAGGTCAGATTGCTGGGCGTGAGTGTATCCGGTTTTTCCGACGGAGAGACGCCGGAAAATATCCAGCTGGAGCTGCCGCTTGAGTGGGAAAATATGGTATGGAACAATCAATCTTGAAAAATTGTATTTATGGTGCTATATTATATTAAAGAGCAAATATAATTTATTCAAATAATATTAAAAAATCTGAAAAAAGGGATGTTTCTATGAGTATTTACGAAGCGATCATGCTCATCTGTTTCGGAGCCAGCTGGCCGGTTTCTATCTGGAGAACTTACAAAGTCAAGAATCCGGTCGGTAAGAGTGTCGGATTTCTTTTGCTGATAATCATCGGCTATATTGCCGGTATCGCCAATAAATTTTTTGGTACATTAGACTGGGTGTTGGGGTTGTACATACTCAATCTGGTCATGGTATCGGCCGATTTGATTCTGGTCATCTATTACCGCAAGATGCGTGCTTCCGGCAAGCTGGTGTAAGCTGTTATGCAGAAAATCCGGAATTTTCTGGGGGGCGGACAGCACGCTTTTGAAGGTATAAAAACTTTTTATCAAACACCGGAACTTTGGAAGTATTCGGCAATACCGTTGCTGCTGATATTGCTGACATATACAGCACTGGTAGTTGCGGCTTGGCTGCTGATAAAACATTTATCGGGATTTTTTGCTGAAAAATGTTCTGATCTACCCGGATTCCTGCAATGGTTGGGGATGGCGGCAAGCGGGGCATCGGCAATCGCGGTAATACTGATATTCTCGGTGATCGCTGTGGTCAGTCTGGGGACATTGTACGAACTCTTCGGCGGACTGTTCTTTGATGCGCTCATTCAAAAATTTTCCGTCAGTTATTCGCCGGAAATGCTGAAAAAAAGCGATTGGCGGTTCAATATACAGGCGATTACCGACAGTATCGTGTACAGTTTTAACACATTGCTGATAATTCTGGCGGTATTGGTTGTAAATTTGTTTTTACCTTTTATCGGACAGCTTATCGGTATATTTATCATCAGTTACCGCTTTGGCGTAAGCTATCTGGCCATGTGTGGTTTTCACTATCGCAGGAGCATGTTGCAGACCCGGGCGCTGGCGTATAAAAACTTTATGTTTGTACTGGGGTATGGTGCAAGCATTTATCTGGTGTTTCTTTTTCCGCTGGCGGTGGTTTTTACTTTGCCGGGGCTGATCATTGGCGGAGTAAAGCTTTACAACTCGCTTGTCTGTGATTGAAAAGTTTTGCCCCAAAATATTTCTTGCTGTAAGATATATCGGGCTGAAGGCAAAGAGTGATTTTTTACCTGAAACGAGAAAAAATGAATTTTATCAACTGTCATTTACTGCATTGGGGGTACGAAAAACATGCAGTACCGGAAGTGCCGGAGCATATACATAATTATTACCAGATCGAATTATGCGTCACTGGTTTGGTTAAATTTACCAATGCCCCCGGCAAGCGCTGTCTGCATCGCGGCGAGTGGGTGCTTATACCGCCGGGTACGCCGCACGGCATGATTTACGAAGGCAAGAATTTGGAGTATTATTCGTTCAAATTCGAGGTCAATGACCACAGTATCATATTGAATAGCGAATTGATTTTTCAGAACGCCAATGTGCTTTCCAGCTGGGTGATCGACTCTTTGAGCAAGCAGCGCCCGCCGGACAGATATTTGCATATGCCGATCAACGAAAACCGCACAGTGCTGGAAGCATTGCTGGTGAGCATGCTGCAACAGGCGCTTTCGCCGATAGCCGGTAAACCGGTCATGCCCAAATTATTGCGTGATATCTCCGATATGGTTGCTGCCGGTGGCGCCGGAGTCAATATTCAGCGTGCTGCAGAACATTTGCAGATGAATGTTTCGCAACTGAAATACCGTTTCCGGATGGCAATGCAGGAATACTCCGGAGCAGACGGCAAAAAAATGTCGCTTAAAGAGTTTATTGATCAAGAACTTATGAAGCAGATCGACCGTTTTCTCTTTTACAGCGATTTGCCGCTGGGGGATATCGCTGAACAGACTGTGTTCAATAATATTTACACTTTTTCGCGCTTTGTAAAAAGAGTGACCGGAGAAAATCCATCCCGCCGCCGTGCCAAAAAAAACACAGTTCCGCATCCGGCTCGTTCCGCATATTCCGGGTAGCCATATTGCAAAATGGTATAAAGCGGTCGGGGGAGCGGCGGTGGAGATCGAAGATTTCGTCGTTGCTTGGATTGCGGTAGTTGCTGTCGGGCGATGCCCCGGGAGCATGATGGATTCCTCTATGCCGATACAGTCATAATACTCCGGCATTTTTTCCGGTGTGGAGGATGGCTGCTTGCCGTCACTTGACCGGCGATAGATGGTGGAATAATCAAATGCGAGTGGATATTTATGACTATGATTTGATTTATCCTGTTGCAGCTAAAGATATTAAAAAAGTGACGGAAGCATCCGTCACTTTTCCGTCACTTTAATTAGAGATAGCTCTGTTCCCAATGCGGGTAGGTAGATAAAAATGACAGATATACCTGTGCATTGAGAATTTTTTCAAAATTTGAATGGCATTTATCTTTTTGCGGAGCAAAAAGATAAATGCCGGTAAAAGGTTTGGAAAAAAGGGGTGGAGTTTGAGGAGGGG
>JAZMZK010000044.1:0-10228 GCA_045585955.1 Victivallaceae bacterium | reverse complement strand
ATTTTATTCTGCAAGATAAACTTCAGGTTATTTGGTGTAAAATTTATCTCTTACCGCCCACAGCCCCAGTGCGGGGTTGCTGATGTAAAATACTTCTTCGCCGTTGACGGTGTTGAAGCCGTCTTTCAGGTTCTTGACATCGTATTTTTCCATCATTTCTTCCAGATCGCCGTAGTTGAAGCCCACGCCTTCGATCTCTTCACGGCTCATGTGTTCGCCGGGGCAGTAGGTGATGCGGAATCTGCCTTCGCTGGAACCGTGGATCATGTGTGCTGCGGCACCGAGGTTGTTCCGCAGATCTTCGTTATTCTTGACTGCTTCCAGCGTGGCGGGGGTGCCGTGGTAGCCGTATTTGCGGAGCAGACGGTCGATCTCCTTATCTTCGCCAAACTCTTTCAGAGCCGGAGCCAGCACGATCAAATCGCCGTCATCGTCGATCGCCATACGGGTACGGTACACGGACTTGTTGCCCAGCCAGGTGCTTTTGAATTCATCGGGATCCAGCCAGACCACCACCTTTTTAAGCGGCTTATCCAGCAAAGTCAGGTTGGTTTCCTGTGCCACTTTCACCGCAGCAAGGTAGGCGCTGTCGTCAAAACTTGCGTAGATGCAGTCGGTCTGCATGGCGCCATCGGCACCCCGGCTGCGGACAGTCTGGATATAGCAGATGGGCAATTCGGCAAGGAAGTTCTGCACAGCGTAATTAAAGAGTTTACGCACCGGCGAATCCGCCTGCCCCATGATCTTTTCCATATTGCAGGAAGCCCCCACAAAGTGGGACTTGTTGATCATATCACTGCCGCCGATACCCACCATGATGTTTTTGGTGTAGTTGGCCATACCCACCACTTCGTGGGGAACCACCTGACCGGGAGAGAAGATCACATCATAGCCATCGAACACGATCTTGTTGACCATGGCTTTGACATCGTAATCAAGCTTGCCTTCGCTCCACTCTTTGATGAGTTCGCCGGAAACGGTACCAACTTCCACCACATCGTTGCGCCAGTCGTGGACTTTGAATGCACTCATGGGGATCGCATCGCCGAACATCATTTTCAGTTCAGCTTCGGTCATCGCCGCATGAGTACCCAGCGCGGGCATCACGTCGATCTGTTCAGCGCCGCGGGCGGTGAGCATTTCGTAAAGCATTGCCGTAATGGGTCCGGCAAAGGAGTTCAAACGGGTGTGGTCAGGGGGCAGCAGCAGCACCTTTTTCATGGGCTTGTTGATTTTGTCGAGCAACTCAACGAGCATAGCTTTGACTTCGGCTTCCGATACAGCTGTACCGTTGCCGCCGCGGGCAGTAAGAATAGCCATAGATTATACCTCTTTATTTATAAGTTTGGTTCAAAACAAAACCGGAAGAACCATCGCTAAAATGGCTCTCCCGGTTAATATAACGCTTATTTTTGTAAAAACAAGTCAGTCAACAAGAATTTCCGAACAGATCGTACCTTTTACCTCTCCGGCAAAGAGTTTTTCCTCATCTGCCAGAAAGCTCAAGAGATAATCCTGCGACATGTGATAGTCCAACGCCGCCTGATCCTGCCACTTTTCGTAGATCATATACTGTTCCGCCTTGCCGGGAACTTCGTGGATACGGTACATGATATTGCCCGCTTCCTTGTGCGTTCTGGCGGCAAGAGCCAGCAAGCGTTCTCTGCCTTTGGCGGCAGTTTCCGGCTTGAAGTATATGGGTACGATGATGGTTATTTCGCTATTCATTGTCTTTTCCTTACCGGCGGCGGGTGGGGATATGGGCACTTTCGCCGTGGACAGCGTGAGCAGCTTCCATAATCGCTTCGCCGATGGTCGGGTGAGCGTGGATAGCTTTACCCAGTTCACGGGCGGTGCATTCCATCTTCATTACCGGAGCGGCTTCGGCAATCAAATCAGTGGCATGGGGCCCGATGATGTGCACACCCAGCACGGCATCAGTCTGGGCATCGGCGAGGATCTTGACAAAACCTTCGGTTTCGTTGATCGCCATGGCTTTACCCAAAGCTGCGAAGGGGAATTTACCGACTTTGTAAGCAACGCCCTTTTCCTTGAGCTGTTCTTCGCTGGCACCCAGCGAACCGATTTCGGGAGTGGTGAAGATAGCACCGGGGATCTGATCGCCAGCCAACGCAGTGCGGTTTCCGGCAATGGTATCGACCGCGGCAACTGCCTGGGCGGAAGCCCAATGGGCAAGCATACCTTTACCGGTAGCGTCGCCGATGGCGTAGATGTTGGGTATATTGGTCTGGGCATATTCGTTGACCGGGATCCAGCCGCGTTCGTTGGTCTGCACACCGGCAGCACCCAGATTGAGTTCACCGGCAACCGATTTTCTGCCAATGGAAACCAGCAGATAATCAGCAGAAACTTTGGTATCGCCCACCATACCGGTCACGCCCTTGCTGGTGGCTTTGATGTCGCCCAGCGGAGCACCGGTCATAATTTTGATACCCTTGGCTTCCATGCTCTTGGCAAGAGTTTTGCCCAGTTCACGATCCACCGGAGGCAGGATGGAGGGCAGCATTTCCACAACCGTTACTTCGGTACCCATTTCAGCAAACAGACAGGCAAATTCGCAGCCGATAACGCCGCCGCCCAGCACCAGCAAGCTCTTGGGCACTTTGGGAATGCTCAAAAGTTCAGTGGAGGTAATGATTCTGGGGCTCTGGGGGATAAAGCCCGGCACCAGCGAAGCGGAACCGACAGCAATGATGAAGTTTTTGGCCTGCACGGTGGTTCCGGCATTTTCGCCATCGGCAACCATCACGCTCTGACGGTTCATAAAGCTGGCAGTACCTTTGAAAACAGTTACACCGGCAGCCTTGAGCAAACCGGCAATACCGCCGCGGAGTTTATCAAGGACTTCATCCTTGCGTTTGAGCATCTTTGTCCAGTTGGGTTTGATCTCGCCGGAGATCTCCACGCCGAAGTCAGCGGCATGGCGGGCGGAGTGCAGAACTTCTGCACTGGCGATCAGGGTTTTGGTAGGTATACAACCGATATTCAAACAGGTACCGCCGAAGTTGCCCTTTTCGATCAGAGCGGTTTTCAAACCCTTCTGACCGGCTTTGATCGCTGCAACATAACCGCCGGGGCCGGCACCGATAACACACACATCAAATTTTTCCATTGCCATAATTATTTCCTTCCATATATTTAGGAGTGTTAGTTAAAAGCTCACACTATAAGTTACACCCGTTTTGATAACCTTGCAACTAATTCAATGGCAAAAACGGAAATTTTTTCTCAAATTTTAACAAAAATTTGCAAAATGTAGCAATCTCAACCAATATTCGCAACGACGGTGGCTTACTTTTTCAAGGTAAAACAAACATCAAATTGCCGACCGGAGCTCTTGACAAGTTTTAAAAAATGTGATAAAATAGTTATCATAAGTAAATGTGGAGTTTTTGTTATGCCAGCGGCTGTAAAATACCAGAAAATCACCAGCATATTGAAAAAGCGTATAGCCCAGGGAGAGTATACCGACCGTCTGCCCTCCCGGCGGCAGCTTATGCAGGAATTCCAGGTATCCAGCCGTACCATGCACAAGGTTTTTACCGAGCTGAAAAACATGAATTGCATTACGCCGACTTTTCACGGCACAGCTATTTGCTCTGCGGCATCCGAAGTTGCTCAATACCCGGTGCGCATAGTTTTGGTGGCTCCGAAAATAAGCGAAACTTTGCATACAGATATATTGCATATCAAACTTGCTGAATATATTGCCGAAGCCGGATTTGAGCTTATACCCTGCGATATCAACCGGGAAAATATCGTTGATATAATAGCCGACAACCGGCTCAACAGCCACGATGCGGTGATTTTTACTTACAGCAGTTTTCAGATAGAAGCTGCTGATTTACTGAAAAAACAAAATATACCATTCGTAAGTGCCAACCGTCCGCCGGAAGGCGTGGAAATAAATTGGGTGGATTGGGATCATATGGAAATTTTCAACGATTTTGTAGGCAATATGCTTATGCGGGGAGCCCGGAAACTGGATATTTTCTGGACCAAACCCCAGGCAGGGCTATCGGATAATCACACTGCACTCATGTACGATTTCCGGGCAGTCAAACGCAGTTATTCTTTATTCAACCGCGATTTGGATGCGTTTCCGGAAAGTGATTGGGGTAATGTGGAAAAATATGCCGCCCATCTTTGCTCGCTCAAGAAACTGCCCGATGCAGTGTGGGTTTTGGATAACAGCCGCCAACAGCTGGCTGATTTGCTTACTGCCGGAGGGATCGCCAATACAGATTTTCTGGTAACTCATGTCCGTAACGGCTCAAAAGAAACTCCGGTGTTATTTTATACCCAGCAGGGATATTGCAATCTGGCACACAAAGTCTGGCAGCTGTTGTGTCATGTAAGGCGCCACAGCACAGCTCCGCCCCGGGGTATAAAACAACAGTGCGATGTAAAGTTTTATGAATATAAGTACAAGCAGCTTACTGCAAGAATGAATAAAACAATATAAAACCCAATAAATAAACAGGAGAGAAAAATGAAACTCTACGAGAACACCTTTTCCTGTGGGAACTCCCACAGGAAGCCCATGGGCTTCGGCTTTACGCTGATCGAACTTTTGGTGGTAATTGCCATTATTGCAATTTTAGCGGCAATGCTGCTGCCCGCCCTTTCCGCCGCCCGGGAACGGGCAAGAAACTCCAACTGTATCGGTAAACTCAAGCAGATCGGTCTGGCAGTACATATGTACGCCGGAGCCAACGGCGATTTTCTGCCCAACTCCAGCACTTCCCCTACTGCTGAAAAGGTCAATGGACGCTCCGGCGGCGGCTCCAGCAATTCACCGTTCTGGTTTCTTTACAACGGCGGATATTTTCAGAGTCATATTGCCGCTAAAGATGTCAACACCAATTATGTAAATATGAAACCCTACTACCAGTGCCCTTCGGACAACACCAACTATGTAATAAACGGGGGCAATATTGATACCAGCTATTGGTACAACATCAACCGGTATGTTTCTCTGGAAGAAAAATATCATCGTTGGACACTTGCCCATGAACCCAATAACGCCATTGTCTTTGATGTTTATCCCTTCAAGGTCAGTACCGCTGTACCGGATAACCACCCGGATGCAATAAATGTTCTGAAAATCGGCGGCGAAGTCAAGAGCGGGTCTTTGAAAAGTTTCCGCACCACTGCCCGTGATACAAGCTGGCAAGCCAAAGACTTTGACTTTTTTGATGCACTTTAATTTACAGGTATAAGGAGTTTTTTAATAAAATGAAATTGTTCCGTTGTTCCATCATTGCGGCAATCACTTTGTCGGCAATGAGTTTATCGGCTGCGCCGTGGAGTTTTCCGGCAGCCAAAAGTGTCAGTTTTAACAATATCCCCGACTGGGGAAAGGAGGGTTTTTCTCTGGAAGTCTGGGCAAAACCCGCCGCTGACGATACCGGTTATGCCGTACTTATGCGGGGCAGCTTCGGCTACCCCAATATCCGCAAAGGTAAAAATATCGACTGTTACCTGATCACGCCCCAATCCGGCAAAAAGAATGCCGCCGGACGGGTCTACACCGACCTTGTTCCCAATCAATACCACTACTACGTTTTCACCGGCGACAAGGTTCAGAGCATTGCTTACCGCGATGGCAAAGTCATGCGGGTCAACAAAGCTCCCGGCATACCGGCTTACAACGCCAAAAACACTTTGCACATCGGCCGTTCTCTGGGCTGGGCAAAGAATTTCCAGGGCGAGATCGCCATGGTGCGCATCCACAACCGGGCGTTGAGCAAAGCCGAAATCCAAGCCAATTACACTGCCTTGCAGAGCAATAAAGCTCTCCCTGAAGACAAAAGTCTGATTTTCAATCAGGATCGCCGCGAACTTGCAGCTCCGGCAGCCAATACCGCCGGAACTGATCTGGAGCTTAACGGCGTGGAAAGAGCCGCCGCACCGGATAACGCATGGGTATTTCCCCGCAAAAAAGCTGTATCGGTGAAAGTTCCCGACTGGGGCAAAAAAGGTTTTACGCTGGAAGTGTATTGTATGCCCGAAGTTTCCGAAAGCGGTTACGCTGTACTTATGCGGAAAAGTTTCGGCTTTCCAAAATTTCCCGGCAAAAAAGATTTTGACTGCTATATAGTCAATCAATCCGGCAAAAATGCCGGCGGCAGAGTTTATATGCCGCTTGAAATCAATAAGTATCACTACTACGCCTTTACCGCCGACGGCAAAAAACTGGTCATCTACCGCGATGGCAAAGCGGTGCGTACCAACAGCGAAAACGGTATTCCGCAATATATTGCCGATGCCCCGCTGCATATCGGCAATTCGATCGGCTGGGCAAAGAATTTCCAGGGCAGGATCGCGTTGGTGCGTATCTCCAACCGGGCCTTGAGTGCGGCTGAAATCAAAGCCAACAACACCGCGTTGCAGAACAATCAGGAGCTTGAAAAAGATGATTCGGTGATCGTAAATGAAGACCGCCGCGTTACCGGCAATTTCTATAAATTTACTGCCGGAAAAAGTGCCGCAGCCAAGGCGGTTGCCGCCAACACGATGGTAAGTTTATTCTTCAAGCCCGAAAAACTGACCGCCGGCAATCTCCTCACCTGGGGCAAGCTCAAGCTCAGCACCACAGCGGATGGTTCGGTCGTGGCAAACTATGACGGCAAAACACTCAAGGTTGAAAAAGCTCTTAATGCCAATACCGGCAGCACTATAGCTTTTGCCATGAACGGCACTCAAGGCGGGCTTTATGTGGATAAACAAACTGCCGGAAAAGTTATCAAAGCTCTGCCCATGACCGGCAAAAATGATATGATCATCGGCGGCGATCTGGAAGGCGTTATCGGCAAGATCACCGTTAAAAAGAATGATATCCTGCCGGAAAAAATCGGCGAAACCGCCACGGTTGTACTCGACAACCGCAATATCGACAAAGTCGCTTATCCCCGCAGCCGGCATCTGGAAGGCAAAACCGAAGATATCAAACCTTTGATCACCTTCGATGACCTCACCGGCTGGAAAATGAGCTACACCATCGGTGCTGTAAAACCGGAAGTCAGCCGCAGCAAAGAAGAACCGCTCTGGAGCGATTATGTTTTGCGTACCAACTTTGCCAAAGGCGATTACCCCGCCAAAGATGCCAAAGTGGTGCTGACTCCCCCTGCTCCTATAAAAATCACCGAAGACTTTGATACCATTGCCATCTGGCGTTTTGCCACCCGTTTCGGCATGCCCCGCCCGGCTTTGCGTTACAGCATACAGTACCGCAACAGCAAAGGCGAACTCTGCGACAGCGGCAATATGGGCGGTATGCTTGAAACCGGCTGGGGTATTCACATGAACCCCTTGAAAGAGATGGTCAAGGCACCTGCTGAAATCGTTTCCATAACCTTTAAAGGCTTCAACGAAGATGTTCGCGTAACCTACTTTGACAGTCTGCATGTTTACAAACGCCCCAACGGCAAACTTGCTGACGCAAAAGTTATGAGTTTCAAAGAATTGGGTCTGCCCACGCGGCCGGAAACCATTCTGCCGACTGCCAACGAAACCAGCAAAACAACGTTGAGCAAAACTGCCGACGGCTGGAAGTTTGAAAGCGTTGCCAAGTCCGGCAAAAAACTCGTTTTCAACATTGTACCCAAAACCGGGACTTTGAGCGATATAACTGCCACCTACAACAATAAAACTTTTACCCCCATGAATGGCGGCGGCTTCTATTGGGCATTGGATAATATCCACCCGGTCAAGCCGGAAAGTCTGCTTGCGCCTAACAGCAAACAGATCAAAGCACGCCTCAAGAGCTTTATTCAGAAAGGCAACAAGCTCACTTTGTACTGGCTCTACGACATGGGCAACAAACATGTTTATTCCGGTACCTGGATCTTGGAAGTTATCAACAACACATTGATCGCCGATTTGCGGAGTTCCTCCAAGATGGTCGGAGAATTCAAGTTCGGAGCCATCACCGGCATTTCCGGCAAAGTTATAGAAATACCCTATCTCAACATCGGCCGCTGGATGCACAAAAGCAACCCGCCCGGTATTTTTGCCGATACCAAAAACAACATCTATGTATCTGAATTTGTTGACTGGTACAACTCCGATGCTTCCGGTTTGTTCGGCGAATCCAGCAGCACCCCCGGCGGCAAATTTGTGCTGAATTTAGTAACTGCCGACCACCGCTGGGTGGCTGACCCCAACGATACGACCGACCCGGCAAAAGTGGTGCGTGATGCATCGATTATCAACGGCGGCAGCTTCTACTGGCCCAAGACCGACGGCGAGCGTAATGCCTCCCGTGACCGCATCATGGTAACGATCAGCGATGATGTAAAATCGGTTCTGCCCAACATCCCCAACCCCAAACGCGAATACCTCAAGACCACTGCCGAAGAGGTCTGGGCAACGCGTATGTGGTATTGCAAACTGCCTTACAAGAACTACTTTGAAGAAGAGTTCGCCCAGTGGCAGGAATGTAAAGATTACGGCATGGAAAAGATCAATGTGCGTCTGCACGGCAATATCAACCGCATGTACCACCCGCGCCGCAGCGGCGGACCAACCACCTTTATCAAGAGTTTTACCGAGCCTGAAATCGGCGGCGACAAGAAACTTGCTGAATTTTTCGGCAGGATGCGTGATATTGATTACCGCATAGGTATCTACACCGACCACATGCTCCTGAACCCGATCGCCCGCGATGCGTGGGATCTGGATATGCTCAATCTGGACAGCAACGGCAACTGGCTTTACAGCTCCGGCAACTGCAAACAAACCAAGATGAGCCGTATGGTGGCGTTGCAGAAAAAATTCAATGCCCTCTACCGCGAAATGTTCAAACCCACCTGTGCTTATCTGGATCAGGTAACCTGTCCGCCCTGCTGGCGTTACACCGACTACGATGCCAGAACACCCGATGCCGGGAAATTTTCGGCAGCCTACCGGGTGCTGGTCGAAAGTCTGCGTGCCGAAGAAGCTGATTTCGGCCCTGTCCTTTCCGAAGGCAAGACCCAGCTCTACTTTGCCGGCTTGTGCGACAGCTACGCCCAGCCCCAGCGTATGTATATGAATGTGATACCCGAATTCAATTTGCGTAAACTGCACACCATGAACAACGACTGCGGCTTTGAACTCGGCTGGCTCAACTACAAGGGGGCCAAGGGCGGCGAACCGCAGAAGTGGTCGTACAAACTGCTTGCCTACGAACATATTTACGGCAATACCGGACACATTTTCGGCAACTATCACGGGTTCCCGCTTTCGCCGCTGCCGGATTATCTCATCCGCAGTTACTTCCTTATCCAGCCTGCACAGAAGTATTATGCGTTGACTCCGATCAAGGATATTTTCTACAATGTCAACGGCAAATTAGGTAAGTTGGAAGATGCCATCGCCGCGGATACCTTGAGCTGCAATCAGGTAAAAATCGTTTACACCAACGGTCTGGAAGTAGCAGCAAACCTCAATGACAAGGAAAACTTTGCAGTAACATTGAACAGCAAAAAATACATTCTGCCGCCGGAAGGGTTTGCTGCTTATCTCCCCGGCAAAGTGGAAACTTATTCAGCTTTGAACAAGGCGGGCAAACGCTCGGATCTGATGAAAGAAGGCAACCTTATTTACATTGCCGGAAATCCGGATATTGCGGAAATTTCTGCTCAATACGACTACACTTTGCGGAAAAAAGGCGAAACTCTGGAGCTTACTCCCGCCCCCTTCAAAAAGGCAGAAACTGTCACCATGCAAGTACCCTTTACCGGCAAAGCCAAAGTCGCAAGTCTTGACCGCAAAGGCAAAACCCTTGCTCAAGGCGTCATTGCCGTAAAGGATGGCAAACTCCAGCTGCCGATAGATGGCAAAGCCTTCCGCTATCTGGTCAGCCAAAAGTAAAATATTGTAAAAGAACAAGGCACTTGCAGATGTTTTCCGCAGGTGCCTTTTTTTCGCTTTGCTCTGTTCCCAATAAGGGTCGGTACTTGAGGAGGGGGAAAAGACCTTTTGAGGAAAGGTCCTTTTTCCCCTCCTCAAACTCCACCCCTTTTTTCCAAACCTTTTCCCGGCATTTATCTATTTGCGTTGCAAAATAGATAAATGCCATTCAAATTTTGAAAAAATTCTCAATGCACAGGTATATCTGTCATTTTTATCTACCTACCCGCATTGGGAACAGAGCTTTGATTTTAAGCACTAAAAGCCGCTGTTAAGCAGCTTGCAGAGCTGACCGGGATAAGTTTTGGCA
>JAZMZK010000043.1:0-2673 GCA_045585955.1 Victivallaceae bacterium | reverse complement strand
TAAAATCTTTTCAAAACTTAAAGGGCATTTATCTATTTGTGTAACAAATAGATAAATGCCAATAAAAGGTTTGGAAAAGGGTGATGGGGTTTGGGGAAGAGGGAAAGAACCTTTCCTCAAAAAGGTTTTTCCCTCTTCCCCCAGGCTCCCATATCAACCTTTATCGGGAACAAAGCGTTTTTATTCAGCAGAACCAATACTTACTTGGCGTAAGCATCGGTAACTTTTTTGAAGGCGTTCATGATCTTGTCGGCTTCGGCTTCGCCGTAGCTTTCAAACATGAAGAACTGGAAGTCGGTTTCCATAGCCTTATCGCAGTTGGGGGTGGCGTAAACTGCGTTGGGATCGCCCTTGTACAGCGGGTTGTTCCACGGGTGCTTGTTGGCACGATCCTGATGCCACATCATGGTTGCGGGCAGAGCGGCTTTATAGCCGTAACTCACCTTGACGCCCTCGGCGAGCAGGGCATCAATAAACTCGTTGTGGGTGCATTTCATATTTTCTTGCATAAAACGCAAACGCCACCACCAGTAGCAGCTCTGGAAGCCGGGCCGCAGATCTTTCTGGGGCAGATAGATACTGGCAAGTTTGTCAAAACCACGATCATACATCATCTGCACAAAGGCAAGACGGCGTTCCACAATGCCGGGCAGCTTTTTGAGCTGGGCACGGCCGATTGCGGCGTGGAGTTCATCCATATTGCAGTTGATTGCCGAAATAACATTGGTGCAGCCTTCCAGATTGAAGGGTTTGCCACGGTCAGCAGCCCGGCGGACTTTCCAATACTGTTCTTCACTTTTGGTAAAGACGGCACCGCCCTGCCCGCCAACGCACATGTGCTTGCCGAACATAAGCGAGAACGCTCCGCAGGTACCGAAAGTACCGCATTTCTGACCATTGATGAGTGCCATGTGTGCCTGGGCGCAATCTTCCACCACCGGCAGATTATACTTTTCGGCAACCTTCATGATTCCGGGCATATCAGCGGGTTCACCGGCAATGTGGGCTACCACAATGGCACTGGTGCGTTCAGTAATGCGTGCTTCGATCTCTTTAGCACCGGCGTTGAAACTGCCCGGTTCAGTATCTGCCGGAACCGGAATGCAGTTGAGTTCCACAATCGGCATCATCCCGCCGGGGTCGGTAACGCAGCCCACGACCACTTCGGAAAAAGGCGGCAGGTTCAAAGATTTAAGAGCCACATAGACCGAGTTGGTACCGGCGTTGACCCCGTCGGCATAACCGCCGCCAAGGTATTCGGCAAACTCTTTGCCGAAGGCTTCTTCCTGGGGACCATTGTAACCGATGGCGTTGCCGGTTTCGATACATCTGTCAAAGAGTGCATCAGCAGCGGCTTTTTCTTCTTTGCCGAAATGGAAACGGTTCGGCAGTCCGGCGGCGGCTTTTTCTCCGCCATTGATAGCGAGTTGTGAATTGCTCATTTTTTTAACTCCTCAAGTTAAAGGTTTGTTATTGTTACATCTTGGTATATCTGTATAACTCATACTGTGCCGCCAGCAAAGCTGCACCGTAATCCACTTCTTTAAGCGGGTGGCTCAAACAAAGTTTGCAGCTGTTCCCCACCCGGGAAATAAAATATTCTTCCGCCGCCGGGAAAAGCTCATCCGCCCCCATCAATACGATTTTTTCCACCGGGTATTTCCGGCTGATGCGCACCATTGCCACGCCCAGCATTTCCCCCAGTGCCCGCATGGCAGCATGGGCGTTGGCAGAAGTAATACGCTCCGACCTTGCACCGCTGGTCACATAATTTTCCAGACAGCCGTATTTGCCGCAATAACAGCGGCGGCCGTCCGGATTCACGCATAAATGGGAAAGCCACGCCTCCCGTTTGGCAAACTCTTTATCGGTCACGCCATCGTTGACCAGCCCGAACTCTATAACTTTGCCGGGATGCACCACCGCCAGATTGCGGCAATCCAGTTTGCGGGCGGCGGCAAAAGCCACTACATTGATATTTACATCCCGATAGACCGTTACCGAACTTTCCCGCTGTAAATATTCAGCTAAATTAGCGTAAACATCCTCCCCCGCCAGCGGCGGCTGCAACCAGCGGGAGATCGCCAGCCCCACGGCATAGAGTCTTTTATTTTGAAAGTTTTTATATCGTTTGACCACTTCCAGCAATGCTGAAAATACCGATAAACGGCTGGCATTTTCCGGCAGGGTGAATTTTTCTCCGGCAAGTTTGCGGCCCACCGAATCGGTCAGCACTGCCGAAGCCTCCGCTCCGGAACATATCTGAAGCCCGAGAAAGCTCAAATTATCCGCATTGCTCCGATATACCGAATGGGGTCGTCCCTTGCCGCAGCAGGGCACTACTTCACTGCGGAGCAAACCGCCATCAGCCAGCTCTTCCAGATAAACGGCAGCTGTCCGCAAATCAATGCCGAGCTTTTCCGCAGCCTCCGCCCGGCTGATGCCGCCGGAATTGGCAAGTGCCAGTTTTTTAAGTTCACGGATGACCCGTGCCCGCTTGGTATCTTTCATAAGTCCAACAATATTTTATTGTTTTGCTTTGTTCCCAATAAGGGTCGGTACTTGAGGAGGGGGAAAAGACCTTTTGAGGAAAGGTCCTTTTCCCCCTCCTCAAACTCCACCCCCTTTTTCCAAACCTTTTCCCGGCATTTATCTATTTGCGTTGCAAAATAG
>JAZMZK010000042.1:0-23367 GCA_045585955.1 Victivallaceae bacterium | reverse complement strand
CAGCGTGCGGCAATGTCGAGTTTTGCAATGCCCTGCCCGAGGGAGTGTACTTTTGTACTCGACCGAGGTGCAGGGTTGCGGCAAGGCTCGAGATTGCCCACGATGTGCCACCGTACTTTGATTTCTCACAAAATTCAGGACAATAATTATATTTCAGAAAACATCTTCGCTTAATTCTTTTGCCATTGCCTGAACTTTTTTCAGGTCTTTTTTGCCGTTGCCCAGCATGGGGATAGCTTCAACTTCAAAGAAGCAATCAGCACGGGGTATCCACAAATTGGGCAACCCCGATTCCCGCATTTTCTTCAAGAGTTCGGCTTTATCGAACTTGGCTTCTCTGGCGTAAAAGACCACCAGCTGTTCGCCCTTGCGTTCATCCGGGCGGGCGGCAACTGCCACTAAATTATCCAGATGCCCCAGCTCTTCAATACGCCGTTCGATCATTTCGTGGGGCACCATTTCGCCGGCGATCTTGCTGAAGCGGGTCATACGCCCCACGATGCGGATACAGCCGTTGCGGTCGACTGTGGCTATATCGTTGGTGTTGTAATAGCCATCGGGAGTGATCGCCTTGCGGGTAGCTTCGGGGTCATCCAGATAACCGATCATTACGCTGGCACCTTTGCAATGGAGCAAACCCTGTTCATTTTCGCCCAATTCTGCTCCGGTATCCGGATCGATGATCTTTACGGCGATCCCCGGCATGGGTACGCCGATACTGCCGTAAGGGCCGGACTCCTTACCCAGCGTAAAGAGCGAGCTGGATATATTGATCGCCACAATGGGGCTCATTTCCGTACAGCCGTAAGCCTCCACAATATTCAGACCGGTAATGGTCTTGACCCGTTCAAAAAGTTTCCGCTGCAATTTTTCAGCTCCGGCGATCACCAGTCTTAACGAAGAAAAGTCTTCGATGGTGGCGTATTTCAAATAGCTTTGCAGGAAGGTGGGCGTTGCCAGCATCAGCGTAATGCGGTTATCCCGCACCGCCTGGCAGACCGCTTTGCCATCCAGCGGATTAGGTACATACACTACCTCGGTACCGGTCACTGCCGGAAAACAGAAGTTGGTCATCAAGCCGAAAACATGAAAGAGCGGCAGATTACCCAGCACACTGTCGCTGGGCCGCCAAGCTATTTCCCGCCAGAAACTTATGATGTTGCTGTGCAGATTGTGGTGCGAAAGCATCACCCCTTTGGGCAACCCGGTGGAACCGCTGGAAAAGAGGATCGCCGCACATTCAGTTACTCCCCGCCACGATTTTGGCGAAATCAACCGTATGAGCAGCCAGTGAGGTACCAGCAGTACCTGCAAAAAATTCAACACTTTTTCCATAGTGGTAACGCTGGCAAAAATATCTTCCAGAAAGACCATTTCCTCCAATACGGGCTGTTTGAGTTTTTCCACCAATGCCCGGCTGGTGATAATGGTTTTGAGCTGGGCCTTGAGCCGCATTTTCTGCATGGCTTCGGCTCCGGAAGTGTAATTTATCATTGCTGCCCGGCGGTCGGCGAACCATAGTGCCAGCAGTGCTTCGGCAGCCATGACGCCATTGGCAAGCATGATGCCCATATTCTGCCCATTATCCTGCCGCTCTGCCATAAGCTGCCGGAGTTTTTTGCTCAAAAGTATTGAGCGGGCAAGTGTTTGGAAGTTGTTAAGCTTATTCTCTTCGTCATGATCCCGGAAAGTCGATTGCAATGGGTGTTGTTTGGCCCGCTTGAGAAAGCGGTGATGAATGGTTTTTTCGCCGGGGATAAGCGGCATTTCCGCCTCGGCACCCAGCTCGCCGATCTTCTGCCAGATCTTGAAACCGCTCCAGTCGCCGGGAATGGGCTCGCCCACATAAACAGTTGCCGGGATCGGCAGTTTGTGGGGGCGGATAAACCTTAAATGCCCCCGGTGGATGCGGAACAAACTGCCCCAGAGCATACTTAAATGCATGGGGATCACCGGCACATCTTTATTGGGCAGCATTGCCGCTACGCCGCCTTTGAATTCCTGCATGACGCCGTTGCTGGAGATCGACCCCTCCGGGAACATGCAAACCACACCGCCCCGCTCAAGCACCCGGTGCACTCTTTCAAAAAATTTCTGCATCTGCTTGGGCTGGTTGGCGTTAGGCACTTCCAAAGCCCCGATCCAGCGGAAAAACCACTTGAACCCCGCCATCCGGTAAAAGTTGCTGTGGATAAGGATGGTGACTTTGCGTGCCTTCAAGCCCATGATGAAAAAGGCATCCAGAAAAGATACATGATTCGATACGATCAGAACCGGCCCGTAATCCGGCAGCCGCTCGGCATGTTCCAGCCGCAGATTGTAGAAAGTGTTGCAGAGTATGAAAGTCAATGCCCGCAGTAATAATTCAGGCCGCCATATCAGCAGAAATACCCCCCAGGCGATCACCAGGCGCAGCGACCATATTTCCAAGCCATGAGGCATGGAACAAATTTCCTGCCAATAAAATTTGAAAATCGTCACTAATGCTGTGGGCAGCAGCATGATACAGCAAATCAGAAACCAGTGGTTTTCCCGGCTGCGCTGGTCGATGTAAATAAGATACATCGCCACTCGCCCGCCGACCAGCGCCAGATAAATACCAACTGCCAGCCCCGCCATGCGCCACCCCAAAGCATCGTCAGTTACCCAATTCAGCGCCATCGCCAAACCGAAAACCACCGGCAATGTCAAGCCGGTCAGCAACCCGAAACGGCGGCACCGGGCAGCAGTGATCAGCCCGGCAGTAGCCGCTGCCGAAACGAGTATAACACCAAATTCGCAGTCAAAAGCTTCGCTCAAGGTACTGCGGAGAATCACAAAAAGTGCCCCCATGCAGATTATCAGCGAGCCCCATGCTACCCATCCGACCTGACCGTCGGTGTTGATCTTGCGAGCCATATATCAAAACACCATCTATCTTACCTGTTAATATAATATACTATATAATACAGCCAAAAGCGCCGAAAAGCAAATTTCCCCTTTATTAAAAGCCGAATTATTGTGTAAAGAATGTTGCAGAAAAGAATAAATGTGCTATTTTTATAACAAACAAAAGGTTTGTGATAAATAAACACTTTAAGGAGCTGAACTGTGAAAAAGATCTTTTGCTGTTTGTTTGCCGCCATATTGCTGGCAGCATTTACCGGCTGTACCGTCCGTGAAATGGAACCGGACCCGTCTGAATTTGAAAATATGCCCAAGCGTACCACAAAAAAGACTTTGCAGAAAATTCCGACCAACGAGTGCGAACTCAAGATCCCCTACGATATAACCGTCAATGCCGGTACTTCGCAGGATTTGAATATTCAGCTGGCATATTACGGCAGAAAAACTCTGGAGATCAAAGAATGGTACATGTTTGACCAGTATAACTTTGAAATCTGGTACCGGCGGCTGGAAGCCGACAGAATAAGCAACAGCAAAAAAGTGCCGTTCAAGGTGCATAAAGTCAAGCCGCCCAAAGGTTCTGATGTCAACCGTTCCGGTTTGATATTGAACCGGGACAACCGGGCGGTTTTGACGGTGAATCTGCCCTTTACCGGCGAATTGAACCCCGGCGAAAAAGCGTTGTTTGAAGTCTATATCCGTACCAGCTTGAGAACTTTCAAACTCCAAAGCAACCGCATGCTGGTCAGGACCCGGTAACAACAGGCGTAAATTATGAAAAGTTGGCACATCGTCGGTATTTGCGGTATCGGTATGAGCGGTCTTGCCCAGTTCGCCCGGGCAATGGGTATTGAGGTTTCCGGCAGCGACCGGGCGTTGGGAAAAAGTGAAAATGCCGCCCTGACCGCCATGCTGCAAGCTCAAGGAATCAAACTTTATATTCAGGACGGCAGCCGGTTTGCCCCGGGGGAGCCTGCAACTGATGCGGTGGTCTATTCTTCTGCCATCGAAGAGAGCAATCCGGATTTTGCCGCCTCAAAGGGTATTGAGCGAATACACCGGGCGACTGCCCTTAAAGAGCTTATCAAACTGCGGTGCAGCTCCGGCAAACCCGCAGTGGCAGTAGCGGGTACTTGCGGCAAAACCTCCACAACTGCCATAATTTCTGAAGCATTATACAATGCAGGTTCCGATCCGGAGTGCATCAATGGCGGCATGATCAAGGCTTTTCAGCAAAGTTCATACCCCGGCAACTACCGCCCCGGCAAGGGAGCCATTGTTTTTGAGGCAGACGAAAGCGACAAAAGTCTGCTGGAGTTCCACCCCGATTACGCATTGGTTCTGAACATCGGCACTGACCACTACCCCAAAGCGGAACTGGCGGAGATGTTTGCTCAATTCGTCAACCAGTGCCAAAAGGGTGCGGTGCTGGAAAAAGAGGTTTACGAGCTTATCAAAGAGCAGATCAAGCCCGGTTTGGCACTGAAAATCTTTTCCGGAGAATCCGATAACTCCAATTGGTGCATTAATGGCTATAAAAATATAGCGGGCAAAAGCCTTGCCGAGTTCAACGATCTCGGGTGGCACGAACTGCCTTCGCCCGGCAGACACACCGCCTTGAATGCGGCGGCTGCGGCGGCATTGCTGGAGCTTTTTGGGCATACTCCGGAACGATCTTTACAGTATGCGTTAAACACTCACGGCGTGGTCCGCAGATTTGATTTCAAAGGCAGAACACGATCCGGGGCAAAGGTTTACGACGATTACGCCCACAACCCGGAAAAGCTGGCTACGGTCATAGCCGCCGCCCAGGAAGTCGCCGGAGAAAACGGCAAAGTACTTATGCTTTTCCAGCCCCACGGCTACGGCCCTTTCAAGTTTATGGCTGAAGAGCTGGGCAAGGTGTTCAAAACTGTTTTACGCACCAAAGATAAAGTATACCTTGCCGAACCGTTTTATGCCGGTGGAACTTCAAGTTTTTCACCCCATGCTGTTGATGTATTGACTTTGTGGCAAAAAGAGTATGGCTCAATCAATGCTGAACTCTTTGAAGATCGTGCAAGTTTGAAAAAACTTCTTCTGGAACAAGCTGCCGATGATGATGTTATTCTTATTGCCGGAGCCAGGGACAACACCCTTGCCCAGTTCGCTTTTGAGCTAACAACCAGTGAAAATTAAGTTATGAAAAAGTATCTCAACGCTTTAGTTTTTATTATTGCCATCGCCTGTATCCGTTCGGTTTTGCAGCGGGAATTGTGGTTCGACGAAGCGTTGACCCTGCTGAATTTTGTTCTGCCGCTGGATTTGGGCAAGATATATTTTTCCTATACAATACCCAACAATCAAATCATCTATTCAATGATGCTTAAATTGTGGGACATGTTTTATATTGGTTATGCTGATATAACAGTTTACTGGCGGCTGCTTTCGGTTGTTTGTGCTTTGGGTATGTTCGGTGTATTGATTTACCTGAATAAAAAAATTGATGAAACACGCTCATTTGCCACGGTATTGGTCTTATCGGCAGTAAGTTTATCGGCAGTTTTTCTGAATTACGCCACAGCCTTGCGGGGCTATGCGGCAAGCTGGCTTTTCGTGGCTTTGGCTCTTTTGGGATTGTATAATATTTTTCACGGAAAAGTCCGCACCGGCTGGATAATATATATAGTTTCAACCATCCTTGCCGTGGGCACAGTTCCAACTAATCTGCTGGCGTTGTCGGCGGCAGTGCTTTACGCTGTACCGTGGATGAAAAAAGAGTTTTATCAAGATAAGCGCTTCTATGTGGCGGCAGCTGTTTTACCGGCAGGTTTGTTGATATTTTACGCACCCATAATGAATGATTTTCTGGCAACCTTCAAATTGGGCGAAGGCTTTGCCAGCCGCAACGGGGCGGCGATGGTTACGCTGGGTATGTATGGAGCGACTTTCGGGCTGCTGTTGATTTTCGGGCTTTTCAACCTCAAAAAAACCGATCTTGCCGGAGCGATGCGTTATTTGATCTGGCTTTTGCCCTTTTGTGCGATTTATCTCTTGCACCGGGCACCGTTCCCCAGAGTGTTTGTTACGGTAGTGCCCGTGTTGTCTATGCTGGTGATTGATGGGATAAGCACGCTGGTCAACAGCGAAAAGTGGCGGTATTTTCATCGGGCGGTATTTTTTCTGATCATTCTTGTATCGCAGGCAGTTCTGGTGCTTGCCGGGGCAACGGTGGCGGAAAAGTGCCGCCTCTCGCGTTACGAAGATGACTTTTTTCACCCGTGGTATATGTTTCCGGGGTACAAACCGGATTTGACTGTCAAATATCTGAAAACACTCCCACCGGGCAAAAATGTTTTTTTAAGTTTTTCCGCCGACCCGGCGCCGCTGCTTTTGTATGCGGCAAACAACGCTCTTGAGCATAAATTTTTCAGCGATATACCATTTAATTCGGTGAAAACATTGCCCCATGGTTCAATAATCGTTCTGCGGCACGACGAAAAAACCGCTGTTTACGAAAAAAGATTCAACGGCAAACTTAATTTGCTGCACCAAACCAGACTGCACAATATCTGCGAACTTGATACAGACTGATTTTTTAGCGCGCTCGCGCGGTTTTTCCGGAAATCATGTTATATCGCCAAAAAGTTAAAACATCAACATAAATAAGCAGTTATATCATAAAATACTGGCAGGATGTCGGCAATCTTCAGAAATTTTGCTTGACCAATTTGCGGAAATAACCGTGCTTAATTCAAATTCCCGCTTACTTTTTCAGCAGGAACTTGGGTTTCTGCGGGCGGAAACAGCTGGTCAGCAGCTGGTTTTTCAATGGTTCATCCGGATCGTTGAAATCAACCGTCCAAACATCCTGATAAGTTCCGTCGGTAATGAACGATCTTACGATCAAGGTGTGATCGTCTTGCCAGGCGGCACTTGCCCGCACCGGGTGCTTTTCCCGGTCGGTAAGCTGCAAATAACTGGCGGCGTGGTAGCCGAACCCTGCCCGCAGCTCTTCGATCCCCCACGGACCGTCAAAAATCATAGACAGATCGCTGGTGCCGAAGTTGATTTGACAGCTTTTGATGCCCTGAGGATTTTCCGCAAACTCAAACCGCACATTTTTGCTTCGTTTTTCCGTATCTCCCAAAGTTACGGGCATATTGTAAGTATCAAGAAAATCTGCCAAAGCTTTTTGAGCTGCCGGATCTTCCGGTAAAGTGTTGTCGGCAAGGGCGGGCAAAAGCTCTTCCCAGAAAATCGTCAGGATATTCTGCATATTGCCTACGCAGGAAGTAGTGGCAATAACCATATCTTCTTCGGGCAACATAATGGCGTATTGCCCGGAAGCTCCATCGCCCCGGTAGCCGTGTTGCGAGAGCCAGAACTGGTAGCCGTAACCGCACTTCCAATCCGGATTGGCATTTTTGGAGTTGTCGGCGTGGAAACTGGCGGCTTCGGCAAGGTATTCAGCGGGAACTATCTCTTTACCCTCCCAAAGACCTTTCTGCAAAAGCATTTGACCGAATTTGGCAATATCTCCGGTTTTCAGATAAAGCCCCCAGCCGCCGCAGTTGATCCCCTGACGGCAGCACTCCCAAATGCCGGGAGCTATATTCAGAGGCTCAAACAAGCGGGGCAGCAGATACTCTCTGACATTGCATTTGGCAACTTTGCTTATCACTGCCGAAAGCATGTAAGTAGCCACCGAGTTATAGGTAAATGCAGTGCCCGGAGCGGTATCCAGCGTGGTGGAAAGATAAAACTCCCGCCAGTCATTGCTTGTCCAGAAGCCCGGTTTGCCGGTGGGGCAGGTCAAATGGCCGCTGCGCATGGTCAGCAAGTCTTGCAAAGTTACATCGAACATCCGCTTATCGACCACCACGCTTGCGTATTCGGGGAAGAACTTCATAAGTTTGTCGTGGATATTCAGCAAACCCTCCTTTTGGGCTATACCGACAGCACAGGAGGTGAAACTTTTGCTCAACGAAAAGAGCTGGTGCGGCGTATTGCGTTCAAAAGGTGCCAGCCATTTTTCCAGACAGACTTTGCCGTGACGCATGATGATTATGCTGTTGAGGTGTTCCAGCTTGCTTAACGACTGCATGACTTTCAGCAAAGTTTTGGAAGAAATCCCCACACTTTCCGGAGTTGTGTAACTTAATGATCTCATTATCTTATACCTTTATACAATAAGTTTTTTACTTTTATCATCAGACCGCTGCGGTCGGCGAATTTTACTTTTACCTGGGCTTGAGCATCCAGCACATTATTTTCCGGCAGCTCGACTGTACCGTATTTTTCAATAACTTCAAAGCTCTTTCCGGCAAATTCTCCGGGCAGCTGCAAGGTATATGAGCCTTCATCGGCACAATCGGCGTAAAAGCAGTAATCTTCGTTTTCGTAATGGCCGAACATGGCGCCGTTGAACTCTTTTACAGGCTGGAAAAATTGCCGGTAAGCAGAAATGGCAAACTTTTCGCCCTTTTCAGCTTTAGCAAGATCCAATATATATGGATAAATTTTTCCGGTGGTGGGCAGCATCATATTGATCCCCTGCCGTGGAGCATTGCCCGCTGCCGAAATACCCTGCAAGCGGCTGTAACCCAGCACCACCCCCAGCTGACGCTCCTCTTCCGAGCCGAAAAAGTCGATGTAGCGGCAAGGGGGATCACCGGCATCGCAGCAATCTTGAGCGGTAAAGGTTTTGGTTATGTTATTACCCGGCTGGAAACGCCAGATCTTGCCCAAGTCCACGATCCGCTTGGTGTGGAAAAAGTCCGGCTGGTCAAAGGGCTTGAGTTTGGGAACGAATTTTTCCTGAACCTCAAAAAATTTATCGCCGTAAAATTGCAGAAGTCCGTAAAGTATATGCTGGTCAACATCTTGCAGAAACTCTATATTGGCATCGGCTCGCATGGTATTGTCGGGCAGAAAGGTGTAAACCAAATCAGTATGGAGCAAACTTGCCAGCTCCGGAGCGTTGGGTGCAACATATCTGCCGGGGTGTTCGATCAAATATTCGCACAAAGCATCCGGCGGGCATAAGTCCATATCCAGCACCATTTTAAGTACAGAACACTTTACGATTTTGTTTTCGGCAAGTTCTTTACCGTCTGCCAATACAGTTTGGGAGTTATAGCGGTTGTGGATGGTCAGCACGCTGTGGTCAAAGTTGGGCAGCTGGATGCGGTTGACCGATTGGGGCACCACGACTTTTTTATCCGCAGCAGTAAGATTTCCCGCTATATTACTGGCAAACTTGATTCTGCCCTTATCTGCCACGCCCCGGCTGTGGAAGATCAAACTTGCCAGATTTTCCACCGCCACAAGCACAAATTCATTGCCGTTTTGGTCGGTGAAAACTTTGCCGATATCTTCCGTAAAGCACCAGTGCCGCTGGGTGTTGACCCGGAAGGCGAAGGGCGAGCCGTGGTTTGCCCCGATCATTGCATAATCGCCAAACATCCACGGCGCCAGATCGTCCCAGCCGTAGTGAAAGACCGTGCCGGAATCAAATTCTTCAATGGTTTTATCCTTATTGAGAAAGGCGGCGATCATGTTGCCTTCGATAAAACGCAGAAGAATGTTTTTTTCTGCGGAAAAATTGCTCAATATCCGCAATTCGCTTCCGCAGCGCTGGGCGATCAGGTGTTTATTATCGGGTAAAAGAACTGTTGGCATAACGATCCACCTAAAATGTTTGTAATTCTTTTAAACTTAACGGCTTGAAAGTTTTCCGCAATGTGTTTTTCAACTCTTGGTTTACGCTCCAGAACTTCCAGCGGCCGCAGGCAAAGTCGTGGGCGTAGTAATTTTCCAGCCACGCATGTTTGAGCTGAAAACTTATAGGTTGACTTTCAAATATCCAGGGCGAGCGTTCCACCAGATAGCTTGCCATTTTTTTGTATAATGCTGTGCGTTCGGGCGTGTCGGGCATGGGGAGAGCTGCTTCAAAGAGCTTGTCAAACTCCTTATCGCTGAATGCCGCCCGGTTGGAGCCGCCGATATTTTTGCTGTAAAAGAGTTGCAGAAAGTTTTCTGCATCCGGATAGTCGCCGATCCACGACAGGCGGAAAGTCTGCATTTCGCCGTTGCGCAGCTTCTGATAAAATCGGGCGGCGTTATTCAGATTCACTTTCACATTTATCCCCAGTTTGCCCCAGTCGGCGGCGGTCATTTCGCCATGCTGCCGGTGGCGGGTGCTGTTGCCGGACTGGTCAAAAGTTATTTCCAGAGCTTTGCCGGTTGCCGGGTCGATGCCGTTGGGGTAGCCGGCTTCGGCAAGGAGTCGTTTGGCGTTTGCCAGATCGTACTTTATCAGCTTATTTTTCAATGCTTCATCGTACCCTGCCACTCCCGGCGGAATGGGCCCGATGGCGGGGATCGCCAGATCGTTGGCGTGTTTTATCCTTAAAGGCAGATTGTAGGCTGCGGTAAGTGCCTGACGGAGTTTGAGATTGTTTTTCAGCTTTTCATCGCTGAAACTGAACCCCACATACTGGATTTCAAACTCCCGGTTTTCGATCAGCGATATTTTCCGGTTTTTCAACGCCCGGGATAAGGTTTTGCCCCCCGCAACCAGATCGGCGTTATCTTTATTGAGGGCACTTAATTCCAATTCGCCTTGCAGAAACAATAACCACGCCGAAAGTCCCTGCCGGATATTTGAACAAACTATCTTATCCGCCAGCGGCAGCCGCCGGGTGCGGTCGGCAGGATTTTCCGCAGCACTGAAATATTCAAGCCGGTATTCGGGATTTTTCAGCAGCGTTATGGAGTAATCACGCTTGAATTCCCCCAGTTTGAACGCTCCGGAGCCTACCGGATGATCTGCCATAGCCTCCTGCCCGTAGAACTTGACCGCTTTTTCCGAAACCACCCCGGTATAGGGTATGGCAAGGTTGTAGAGAAAACGCACATCCGGAGTATTCAAATGTATGATAAAGCGTTTTTCATCAACGATCTCCAGCCCCGGCACGCCTTTTTTGTAAAGCTCAAAGCGCCGGGCTTGATCTTTTTCACTGCCGGTGGCGGCGTAAAACTCTTCAATGCCCTTGACTTTGCCCCGCAAGAGCCAGTAGACCGGGCTGTGCAGACTGCCGTCGGCGATCCGCAGCAGCGAAAATACCACATCGGAACTCCGGACTTTCCGGGATGGCAAATCATTACTGCCAAAGCATTTATCCGGCACAAAATACAAATCGTCCCGCAAAGTGCAGACGAAACTCCGGTTGCCGTTCTTTGCTTCGGGCATTTTTGCAAGCATGGAAGGTTTGAGCTGATAGGGCCGTGCCAGATAATCGTACTCCAAAAGCGTATCAAAGAGTGCCCCCGCCATGTTCCGGCTCGCCAGATCGTCCGCCAAAGCCGGGTCAAGGGTCTTGACCAGAGTAGCGGTGGCTATATGCACAGTATTAAGCTTGTCATCAGCTTTACCGCAGCCAACAAGCAACAAAACAGTGCAGATAATTGGCAGTAGATGAGTTAAAAAGTTCATTCGGTGTGCGATCCGCAAAAGAAATTACAATATATATGTACTAATTCTACAAACTTGAGGGCATTTATCCTTTTGTTCAACAAAAGGATAAATGCCAATAAAAGGTTTGGAAAAAAGAGATGGGGTTTGGGGAAGAGAAAAAGAACCTTTCCTGAAAAGGTTTTTTTCTCTTCCCCAAGTACCGCCCACTTTTTATGCCTTTTTTCTGCTTTTTGTTTTGGATTTTTCGCTGATCAATTTTACCGGTGTTTCGCCACGGACTGCGGCTCCGTCGACCACGCATCTGGTGATCCCGGGGCTGGGCAGCTGGTACATCACATCGGTCATCAAACTTTCCATAAGTGAACGCAGACCGCGGGCGCCGGTACCTTTTTTCTCGGCTTGCAATGCAAGTTCGGCGATGGCATCATCGGTAAATTCCAGCGTAACATTGTTCATCTTCAAGAGCTTCTGATACTGTTTGACCAGAGCGTTTTTAGGTTCAGCCAGAATCCGTTTGAGGTCATCGGCAGTCAGTTTGCCCAGATCCACCACTACCGGCATACGGCCGATAAATTCGGGGATCAAGCCGAACCGCACCAAGTCTTCGGGTTCGGGCTTCTGGTTGAGTGCTGCTTCGGCCTCCAGTTCGGCGGCTTTCTGTTGAGCTTCGCCATCTTCAGTCAGGCGGTTGAAGCCCAGAACCTGTTTGCCCACCCGGCGTTGGACGATTTTATCCAACCCCACAAAAGCTCCACCGGCAATAAAAAGTATATTGGCGGTGTTCACATGCAAATACTGCTGATCGGGGTGTTTTCTGCCGCCTTTGGGGGGCACATTGGCAATGGTGCCTTCCAAAATCTTCAACAAAGCTTGCTGGACGCCTTCGCCGGAAACATCCCGGGTGATGGATACATTATCGGTCTTGCGGGCAATCTTGTCGATCTCGTCCACATAGATTATCCCGATCTGGGCACGGGCAATATCGTAATCGGCATTCTGCACCAAGCGCAGGATGATATTTTCCACATCTTCGCCCACATAACCGGCTTCGGTCAGCGTGGTGGCGTCGCAAATGCAGAAGGGTACATCCAGCATCCGTGCCAGCGTGCGGGCGAGGAGCGTTTTGCCGCTGCCGGTGGGGCCCATCAGGAGTACATTGCTCTTTTCCAGCTCCACATCGGCAAATTCTCCGGTTTCGTCGGGACATTCCAACTGGCTCTGCAAGCGGCGGTAGTGGTTATGCACGGCAACTGCCAGCACTTTTTTCGCTTCGTCCTGCCCGATAACATATTTATCCAGCTCGGCTTTGATCTCGGCGGGTGCCGGGACTTTCAGGTTGCGGATAAGTTCTTCAACTTCGGGAGTTCTGCCGGGAGCGGCATCGCCCGGTGCGGACTTTTTGCCTTTTTTGCCGCCATTGAGCATATCATTGCAAATTTCCACGCAATGCTCGCAAATGAGGCTGTTATCCATACCGGCGATCACTTTACCGGCACTGCCGTCATCCACGGGTCTGCCGCAAAATGAACAGCAGTGTTTGTTTTTATCTTTGCTCATATCGAGTAAAAATCCTTCTTACTTGCGTTTGCCCACCACTTGATCGACCAAACCGTATTTTACGGCTTCTTCGGCAGACATGAAAAAGTCCCGGTCGGTATCTTTTTCGATCTTGCTCAACTTCTGCTTGGTGTGAGCAGCCAATATACCGTTCAAAGTAGCCTTGGTACGCAATATCTCTTGAGCCTGAATATTTATATCGCTGGCTGTACCCTGCGCGCCGCCCCAGGGCTGGTGAATCATAATGCGGCTGTGGGGCAGAGCAAAGCGTTTGCCCGCCGTACCCGCTGCCAGCAGCACGGCACCCATACTGGCACACTGACCGATGCAGTAGGTTTTGACATCGCAGCTCAAGCTCTGGATGGTGTCGTAGATCGCCAACCCTGCGGTGCATGATCCGCCGGGACTGTTGATATATAAATCAATGTCCTTTTTGGGGTCTTCGGCTTGCAGAAACAAAAGCTGCGCCACGATCAAATTTGCCACATCGTCATCAATGGGCGTACCCAACAGAATGATGCGGTCTTTGAGCAAGCGGCTGTAAATATCGTAACCCCGTTCGCCGTGACCGGTCTGCTCCACGACCATGGGAACCAGCTGGGCACGGGGTTGTTTGCTTGATTTTTCGTCAAAAAACATATTGTATTTTTCCTTTTGAGCTTATCAGAGATTCTTTTCAATAAGAGCCCACACCTTCTGGGCTTCGTCATCCCACTTGCCCCAGAGTTCCTGCAAACCGGCTTTGACTGCTGCCGGATCGCTGCCGAATTCTTCTTTGGCAGCCAGTGCCGCACCCTTGGCAAATACCCGGGGAGTTTCATTCTGGCTCAACACCAGACGCATGGTGCCGACCACCCGGTCTTCCCACGAAAGTTTGCGGGGCAAATCGCGGGTGATACGGGCAATGGCATCCTGCAAAAAGGGGTTGGGCATGCGTTCGAGCAAATCTTCGGCGTAAGCCTTAAAGCCTTCGGCAGTAAAGAGTTCGTCAAAACCGGCATACTTCTTGCAAAGTGCCGCACCGGATTCGTTGATGAACGCTTCCCGGGCAAGAGCGATAAGTTCCGGGTGTTTGGTAAGATCGCTCATATATTCGCAATCGGCGGTCTTGCCCAGTGTACCCAGCAGAAAGTGGATGGCGTTGTGGCCGTAAAGTTTGGCTTCTTCAAAGGGCAGCAGATCGTTTTTCACATACAGATTTTCCACGCAGCGGTTTTCAATGCCCGGGCAGCTGGAAATGTAGATCTTGTTGAAGGCTTCCACCAGATGGGCACGGTCGGCGGCGGGAGCGAGTTTTTCCACGCCCCGGGCGGCACAATCAGCTTCCGGAACCACGCCGGACATCTTGCCGACTACGGTGTTGAGGCAGTAGGTGTTGGGGAACTTTTCGCCGAAGGCTTCTTCCAGCTCTTCAGCGGCACGGTTGTTGTTTTCGGCCGTGTAGATAAAACGCACCCGATCCGGCTGTTTGCGGAAACCTTCCACCATCCACGGTGCACAATAGGCAAAGAATTTTACGCTGGGCAGTGCGGTAGCCAGTTCGCAGGCATCAGCGGCGGCATCCACCAGCTTGGCTCTGCCTTCGGGAGTGTTGGGGTTATATACTTCCACATTCTTGATGACTTCCACTTTGATACTGTCGGCATAAGCGGTGTTGATGGTGACCACGCCGCCGTTGTCGTTGATGGCGTTGCGCAGTTTATCATCGACTTCAGCGATCACGATACGGTCAAAGCCGCCGCGGCAGGCTCCCGACATAAAAATACCAGTTTGGATAGGACCAAGACCGACACCCACAAAAACTTTCATAATAACATCTCCATAAGGTTAAGATTTTTATTTGTCTACTGTTATATATACGGATTAAATTAGCACAAACCTACATTTTTTCAACTGTTTTCTCCGCTTTTTGCCAATATTTTACTGCAAAATGACCATTTTTCTTTGCACGGTTCTTGCGAAAGCGTGATTTGTGGCATATATTACCGGAGAATCCACAGAGAAACAGCTTGAAAATAAGGTTAAAAATACCATGAAAAACTCTTCACCGTTCCGCCGCACACTTTGTGACGGCTGGGATCTGATTTGTGATCTGGCGTTACCGGCATATTGTTATCCGGCAGCAAGTTCCGACAACCGCAGCAAATATTTGTTCAATCCGCTCTACCTGTTGCCGGTGTTGGCAGCAGCGGCAGCGGTCATTGCCGGTTTGCTCGGCAGATTTCTGGCGTGGCTGCTGCCGGTAAACGGAGCGGCACTGATTTTTGCAATAATGATGTTTATTATCTGCGAAATACGAACAACTTTCCGGGGCATGGCGTTGAGTGTGAGTTTTCTGGAAAATCTGCTCTACGGTAAGAAATTTGCCGAAGCTGCGGCGCTGCGGCAGAGCGATTTGCGGAATATTTCCGGCGTGGCTCCGCTGCTGTTGGCAGTGGCGGCAACCGGCGTAAGATTTTTTGCGCTGTTTCTGGCGGCAAAAAGCGGCAACTATGGGGCGCTCGGCGCAGCATGGCTGATCGCATTCAGTGCAGAGGGCTTTCTGGCGGCAGAACCGGCGGCTGTAAACATGCCGTCCTTTTGCAGTCAGGCAAAAGGCGAATACATTGTGGCGATCGCCGGATTTTTCCTGCTCTTCAATCTGGTTTTTATGCCGCTGGCTACCCTGATCGCTGCCGGTGTATCGGCAATATTTGTAATAGCAATGATGAATTTACTGCTGAAAAACTGTGACCGGATCACTTCCGATGATATGACTATGACCGGGTATTTCCTGGAACTTATCGTGCTCCTGATCTTTGCGGTAATGGTTGGCTGATCTATGGAAAACAGTCTGCTTTGCGCACCTGCCCCCGGCAAGATAAACCTTTACTTGAAAGTTACCGGTAAACGCCCCAACGGTTATCACGAGCTGGAAAGTCTTTTTCTGCCGCTAAACAGTATTGCCGACGATATTGCCATTGATTGCGATGCGCTCCCCGGAGCCATTACCGTGGGTTGTTCGGATATAATGCTCCCCGGCGGCACCAAAAACATTGCCGGTAAAGCTGCCGAACTCTGGGCGAAAAAGTGCGGTCATGTACCCCATTGGGATATAAATATAGCTAAAAATATCCCGGTTGCCGCCGGTATGGGCGGCGGATCATCCGATGCGGCAGCGGTCTTGAAACTCCTTAACGACAATAACAATAAGCCTTTGAGCGACAAAGAGCTGGCTGCTGCCGCTCTGGAGCTGGGTGCCGATGTACCATACTTTCTCGATGCCCGCCCGGCAGTTATGACCGGCATCGGCGAACTCTGCAACCCGCTGGAGTTTGCCGTCCCCGCCTTGAACATACTTTTGCTTTCGCCCAAATTCCCGGTGTCAGCGGCAGAAGGCTACCGGCTGATGCCCGGCGATAAAATTTCCGCCATGAGCGAAACGTTGCGGAACGATATACTTGCAGCCTTGCAGAACAACGACCCGGAAAAGCTCGGCAAGCTGATTTTCAACGATTTGCAGGCGGGAGTTTTTAATAAATACCCCATTCTGGAGATGCTTTCACAGGAAATAAGCTCCACCGGAGCCTTGTCGGTATTGATGACCGGCAGCGGTCCCACGCTTTTTGCGCTTTACAGCAATAGAGAAACTTTAAAGCAAGCCCAAAACGCCTTGCAGAGCCAACACCCGGAGTTCAAAGTTTTTACCAATTAACGATGCTGCCGCAAGGTAAAACCACGAATACTCTGTTCCGAAGTCAAACTTACATGCTCAACGCAGTCAGTTCCGGATGCTGGTGCCGGAACCAGGTCAGCTGTCTGCGGGCATACTGCCAGGTGGCGGTTACGATCAATTCTTCCAGCTTGGCAAGGTCAAACTCCCCTGCCAGATAGCGGGCAATAAGTTTGTAACCCAATGCCTGATGTGCCGTGGGACTGGTCAGAAGTCCGGCTTTTATGGCATTTTCAGCTTCTTCGATCCACCCGGCTTGGAGCATTTGTTTGGTTCTTTTAGCAATGCGCTGCTGCAAAACAGTGCGGTCGTGTGCCAGATAGACTGCATCATCAAGTTTATAACGCAGTTGGGGCTGATACTCTTTTTGCAGTTCGATAATGGATCTGCCGGTCAAAAGGCGTATTTCCAAAGCCCGGATCAACCTCCGGCGGTTGTTGGTGAATTTTTCCACCACTGCTTGATCGCCCATGGTTATCAAACGCTGCTGCAAAGTTTCCAGCATGGCAGGATCGTCATACTCCTTATCCAACGAACTCTTCAACGCTTCATCGCCGGGGAGATTATCCAAACCATAAAGCAGACTTTTGAGGTAAAGTCCGGTGCCGCCGCACAATATGGGCACCCGGTTGCGGCTGATAATATCTTTGATAACTTTATCGGCAAGCTCAACAAAGGTGTAAACTTCCGCCCGCTGGCTGATTTCGTAAATGCCCACCAGATGATGGGGCACCCGGGCTTTGTCGGCAGCATCGGGCTGTGCCGTACCGATGGGAATGATGCGGTAGAGCTGCATGGAGTCAATGGAAACGATCTCGCCATTGCACTTTCCGGCAACTTCCAACGCCATGGAGCTTTTGCCGCTGGCGGTGGGCCCGGCAATGACTTTCAGGGGAACTGTATTTAAAAATTCAGTTGGCATTTTCCGACTTTTCAGCAGCTTTTTCCGGTGCCGGACGCAGCAGTACCGAAAGCATGTAGATACCAATCCCCACGCAAATAGCACAATCGGCAATGTTGAACGCCGGCCAGTGATGATTTTTTATGTAGCAATCCAGAAAGTCCACCACTTCGCCCCGCCAGATGCGGTCGATACTGTTGCCCACCACGCCGGAAAGCACAGTCAATATAGCCATATAGCGCTCCCGGTAGCCTTCGCAAAGCTTCCGCAAAAAAGTCAGCGTGGCCAATATCACCAACACGCCGATAATAAAAAGCACGATGCCGTAACCATGGAACATACCCCACGCCGCACCTTTGTTGGTCACAAAAGTCAGCGAGAAAAAGCCCTTGATCACCGGAATCGATTCGCCCAGCACCATGCGCTGTTCCACCAGCAGCTTGGTGATTTGGTCGATTATCAGCAAAAAGAACGCCACACCGGAAGAATATACGATCCAGCGGTATTCTTCGGCACTCCGCAACCGGAGCTTTTTATGCTCTTTATCCAACGCAAGATCCCCTGTAAACAATGTTCAGCGCAAACGGTTGCCGCCGTTTTTCTCGCGAATCGACTTGCATTTAGTGCAGTAAATAGCGTAGGGGCGCACTTCCAGCCGGGCGGGCGGAATGGGCTGGCCGCAATCCTGGCAGATGCCGAAATTCTTGTTTTCTATCAAACGCTTGATAGCCTCTTCGATAAGCTCCAGCACATCGCCTTCTTCGCTCATCAGTTGCAGACCCATTTCGTGGCGTATACTGTCCGAACCTACATCCGCCATGTGCGTTGTCACCCCACGCTTATCCGCATTGCTGCAATCAAGGGCATCTTCGGCGTAAGAGCGCACCCGCCCCATAACCGCATCGCGGGCTGCCATCAGATTGTCGTAGTGTTTTTTCTGTTCGGGCGTCAACTTTGCAGTGATACTTTTTATTTTTGGAGCTCTGGGCATGTCGTTTCCTTTCCCCTGTCTTTTTCAGACAATTTTTTTTCTGATACTCTAATCAACACATCTTTATACAATAGCACATTTTTTTATTTTTTCAAGATGTGCATCCTTGCATTTGATGACTTTAGCGCTAAATTAAGACAAACAAACTCAAGAAAGGTTGCATATTGGCTATTGATTTACATATCCACAGCACTTGTTCCGACGGTACAGTGCCTCCCGGCGAGTTGCCCGGTCTGGCGGCTGCCGCCGGTTTGACAGCAGTGGCACTGACCGATCACGATACAACTGAAGGGCTTAAAGATTTTCTGGCGCAGCAGGCAAAATTTCCGGCAACAGAACTGATTGCCGGGGTGGAGCTCTCCAGCCGCATCGGGGCTAAAGAAGTGCATATAGTCGGCTTATTTATAGATCCGGAAAATTCTTATTTACAGGATTTTATGCAGCAAATGCGCAACAGCCGCATAGTCCGCGCCCGCATGATGCAGGAAAAACTTGCTTCGCTGGGCTACGAAGTGACCGATGAAGATCTGGCAGCAGTCGGCATGCAGGAAGATGTTCCCGGACGGCCGCACTTTGCTATGGTTTTGGTAAAAAAATATAATTTCCCGGATACCAAAACTGTTTTTGAACAGCTCCTGAAAACCGGCGGCGCGGGGTATGTGCCAAGAGAACTGCCGCCGCCGGAAGAAGCAATAAAAGCTGTAAAAGCAGCGAAAGGAACAGCGGTTTGGGCGCACCCATTTCACAGCAAACGCAACGAAAACAACTTTATCAGTCGCACCATCCGCGAGCTGAAACCATTCGGGCTTGATGCCATTGAAGCGTATTACACAGAATATACTCAAACCAAAACCGATACAGCTTTGCGGATGGCAAAAGAGTACAATCTTGCCTGTTCCGGCGGATCGGATTTTCACGGCGAAGTCCACCCGCAAACCCATCTGGGTTGCGGCAAAGGCGATCTGAATGTTCCCGACGGAATATTGCCCGATTTGCGGAAAGCAACTGTGCCGAAAGTGATTTTGGTATAGAAAAATGCAAAAAAATCTCTTTTTTGATTGCATATTTTATATAATAGAGCTATTTTAATATTTGTGGCATTTTCCCAATATTGCCGCATATTGCAAAAAAGAAAACAAATAAAGTTAAAAAATATAAAAAACGGAGTAAACCAAATGGCTATTTCCAAGCTGAACACAGTCTTTGCCAAGCACCACCGGATCATTTTCGGGGTATTTTCGGTCATCATCATCATTGCATTCACCGACTTCCTGACCCCGGGTACAGGTATTATTGATGCCTTCCGCGGCAACGGCAGAAGTCAGGCGGTCGGCGAGGTCTTCGGTCAGAAAGTGACTTATTCGGAACTCGGCGAACAGATCAGATTGGATATGCTTACCATGCAGGTATTTATGAATATACCGGTCAATCAGAGCATGCGTGAATATCTGGAAGAACAAAGTTTCTACAAACTTGCAAGTCTGGCAGCTGCCGAACAGGCAAAGATCACGGTGTCCGATGCCGAAGTCGGCAGATTCCTGCGTAACTTTTTCCGCGATGAAAAAGGCAAATTCAATCTGGAAGCCTATCAAAACTTTGTAAATAACTACCTCGCCAACGAAGGTTTCACCGAAGATGACCTCAACCGGGCAGCCCGCCAGCAGCTCATTCTGAACAAGTTCCAATCCGCCCAGGCCGCCGCAGTAGTGGTAACTCCCGATGAAATGAAGAGTTTCTACAATATGCTCAACGAAGAGTTTGAAGTACTCAAGGGCGAATTCAAGACCGCCGATTTCGCCAAAAAGATCAAGGTCGATCCCAAAGCTCTGCAAGCTTACTTCGATGCCAACCGCAGCAAATACACCATTCCTGCCCGGGTGCAGGCGCTGGTAGTGGAATATCCTTACAGCAAATACCGCTCGCAGGCGATCAAAAATGTGAAAGATCCCCAGCTTAAAGCCTTCTACGAACAGAACAAACAGCTCTTCAGCACGGTCAAAGACGGTAAAGTTGTTGAGCAGGAGTTCGAAAAAGTGAAAAATCAGGTGCGTTCATCGGCAATCGCCGCCGCGGCCAAAGATCTGGCGGTCAATGCGGCACAGAAATTCGGGGTCGATGCCTACGAAAAGGTGGGCAATGTACCGGCAGAACAGCGCCTGGCAACCTTCAAGAAACTGCTTGCCGCCGGTTCGCTTAAAGCAGTCGATACCGGACTTTTTGCCGCCAACAGTTCAACTGCCGGCAAGATCAAAGAAACTGCTCTGGTCAGCGAACTTGCCGGAGTATTTGCCGATGTGCCGATTTCCAATGCCGTGCCCGGCAAAGATGCCGCATATGTCGGTTATGTAGTCAAACTCATTCCCAGCCGCAACGCCGAACTCAAGGAAGTGCGCGCCAGGGTCACTGCCGACTTCAAGCAGTTTGAAGCAGCCCAAGCTGCCCGCAAATTTGCTGAAGAGCTGATCGCCAAATACAACACTCTTCCGGTCAAAGACCGCATTGCCAGAGCTAAAGCCGGAGCTTTCAAGCCGGTAAAGAAATTCTCGCTTCTGGCTGGCTCTGCCGAACTTGGTCAGACAGCCGGGATCGCTGCGCAGCTGATGCCCGGTGAACTCTCTGTACCGATGCAGACTGCCACGGGCACCCAGGTATTGCTGATGGTTTCCCGCAAGGCTCCGGTCAAACCCTACACCGCCGACCCGATGCTGGAAGGCATGTGCCGCAGCTACAAAAGCCAGATGCAGCAGCTGGAATACAACCTCTATTTGCAGAGCAACTGCAAAAAATACGCCCAGAGTGCTGAAGCCCAGGCGGTTGCAGAATAAATAAACTTATTTATGGAATCAATGAAAAAATGTGTCCCCTGGAGCAGCCTATAACTTTTCAAGCTCTTGCCCTGGGGAGGCATCTGACTATTGAATACTACGATTGCAACGCTCAAACCCTCGCTGATGTCGGGGGTATGGAAAAAATCTTTACCGAAGCGGCCGTAATCAGCGGTGCAACGGTTCTGGAAACCAGTTTCCATGCCTTCCAGCCGCAGGGAGTCAGCGGTATAGTAGTAATTTGCGAATCACATTTTGCAGTCCATGCCTGGCCGGAACATGATTACGCTGCGGTGGATATTTTTACCTGCGGCGATCAGATCGACTTTGAACTGGCAGCTCAAACCCTGCGGGAAAAACTCTCCAGCCGCTCCATGGTTATAAGCCACGCCTTGAGCAGAGGCTTGATCGGTCAGAACGGTGCGGTACTTCACGAAAAACCCTCTGAAAATACAATCGAAGGCACTTTGAGCTGGCAGCAGCGTTATCAGAGTGCCGATGCCTGGGGCATGCTGGCAAGTATAGATGTTTACGAATGTCCGGCAGAGGTGTTGACCCCGGGCAATATATCCAGTGTTCTGCAAGATCTTTCAACAGTGCTTGGTGCCAAATTCAGTACCGATATTTGCGGTTCAGAATTTACGAAAAAAGGCAAAGGCGGCGGATTCCGCTTTATGCGCATGCTTGATGCCGGAACTGTGACCGGCAGGTATTCACTTGAACGGCAAACTTTTTACTGCGATATTTTTCTGGGCAGATTTTTTGACCCGCGTAAGGTATCGGAAAGTTTGATAAATACTCTCAACGGCAGTTATTACCGCCTGCAAGTAGCAATGAGGCAATGATCATGGCAGAAAACAATCAACAGTATATCACCGAAATAGATCACGGATTCGGCAACATTGTCGAGATCAAAGAGGTTCTTTGCGAAACCCGGAGCGCTTACCAGCATATCAAGATTTGTCAAACAGCGGAACTGGGTAAACTGTTGATGCTTGACGGGATCATACAACTTACTGAATTTGATGAATACTCTTATCAGGAAATGATGACCCATCCTGCGATGTTTGTCCACCCCAATCCCGAAAAGGTGCTGATAATCGGCGGCGGTGACGGCGGTGTGGCAAGAGAAGTTGCACGCCACAAATGCGTAAAACACATAGATCAATGCGAAATCGACGGCAAAGTTATTGAATTATGCCGTAAATACATACCCTCCACAGCGTGCGGTTTTGATGATGAGCGCATGCACCTTACCATCGGCGACGGCTTGGCATTTGTCAGACAGCGCAAAAACGAGTACGATGTAATAATTGTGGATTCAACCGACCCCATCGGGCCCGGCGAAGTTCTTTTCGGCAGGGAGTTCTACGAATCGATACACGCTGCACTCAAAGATGACGGCGTGGTGGCTTCGCAGTCGGAATCGATCTTCCTTTATCCTGAAATCGTAAAACGGCTCTACGGCTTTACCGGAGAGCTGTTCAAATACAACGGCTATGCTTTTATAGCAACCCCCACCTACCCGGCTGGTTCCATCGGCGTATGCGTAGCTTCCAAAGCCAACCCGGTAAAAAAACCGCTGCGTAAACCCGATGCAGAACTGGCAAAAGTGCTGAAATATTACACGCCGGAAATCCACGAATCATCGTTTGTACTCCCGGCATTCACCAACGAGTGGTTCAAGTAACAGCGCAAAGCAACGGCACAGCCCGGTAATATGGACAGGTATGGACGATATGGACTATATGGACATGGCGCAATAACCTGTTAAACCGGTACTGCAGATTGCGGATGAATTGGCAAAAAGACCGGATAACATTACGCTATCGCAAGCAAGCACGCCACGGCAAAATAAAAACACCGTAAGAAAACAGCACCATAGGTTGCAGCTGACAAAGAAACGGCAGCAAGTCGTGGATGGATTGCAAATACGGCAAGTGCAGTAAAATTCAGGCGGCTACCTGTAAGGTAACCGCCTGAAATCTGCTGTGCTCGTTCTTTTGCAAGGCGCCACGAAATGCGCCGTTTCTT
>JAZMZK010000041.1:0-11353 GCA_045585955.1 Victivallaceae bacterium | reverse complement strand
ATGTGATCGTTGGCGGCAGCGGTAATGACCGTATGCACGGCGGCGGCGGAGATGATATTTTCTGCTTCGGTAAAAACTGGGGCGAAGATACCGTAGAACAGCTTGAGGGCGGAAAAATCACGCTCTGGTTTGAGTCCGGTGGGGAAAGTAACTGGGATGCTGCCACGCTCACTTATACTGATGGCAGTAACAGCGTGACGGTCAGCGGTATATCCGCAGAGGATATAACCTTAAAATTCGGCAATGATGAATCATTGCGTTACGATGAGCTTGACAAAGCCGGATGTTTCGATGATGCTGCCAGCGAAAAAATCTTTGATGACAAGAACAAAGGTATGCTGGCATAAGCGCCCGTATTTCAAACCCGAAAACAAAAATGCCAGGTCGATGGCATTTTTTATGGGATAGTATGGGAATAATGCCGCCGACTGATACAACATTGTGTGGGGGCGGCAGTTGCCGCCGTGCTCCGCATTCGCGGGCGGTACGGTTGATGGCGGCTATATGGACGGCATGGACAGGTATGGACAACTCTTGCCGCCTGCCGTTGCTGCCGTGCTCCGCATTCGCGGGCGGTACGGTTGATGGCGGCTGTATGGACTGTATGGACGGCATGGACAGGCATGGACAACTCTTGCCGCCTGCCGTTGCAAGAAAATGCGTGGCGGAGCGTCTGCCGGTACAGCAGGCTCTCCGCTTCCGTTGATTACCGTTATCTACCGTTCGTTGCCGTTAGACCGTTGCCACTTTACTTTATGTAGAAACATTCGCTGTTCAGCCCCAGCGGAAAACACTCCACATTGCCCAGTTTGCCGGAAATGACTTGCAGACTTTCCGGCACCACCAGAAATGTGTAGGGCTGTTCTTCGTGAATGAGTTTGTGGAACTCTTTGCACAACGCTATGCGTTTTTCTTCGTCCAGCGTCCGGCGTATTGCTTCAATAAGCTCATCGGCTTTACGGTTGATAAAACCAATATGGTTGCTGCCACCGGAATTTTCCGCCTGACTGGAGTGCCACACCTGATAGGGGTCGCTTTCAAAGGGCATCTGCCAGCCCAGCGAGCAGACTTCGTAGTCGTGTTTATCCAGCTTGCCGATGTAAACCGGCCACTCCAGCGTGGCGATCTTCATATCGATCCCCACAGCGGCAAGGTCTTCCTTAAAGATAGATAAAATCTTTTCCTGCACCGGGTTGCCGGATACCTGCAAAGCGGTGAAAATGAATTTTTTGCCACCCTTATCCAATATACCGTCGCCATCGCTGTCGCTCCAACCGGCTTGTTGCAGCAATTTCACTGCTTTTTTGGGGTCAAACGGCAGCGGCTTGACCGATTTGTCGTAGTAAGGGCTGTCGTAAAAGAAGGGCCCGCTGATAACCTTGCCCTGATTGTGGTAAACCTCTTGCAAGATCCGCTCCCGGTTGCAGAGCATGGTCAGAGCCTGCCGCACAAGTTTATCATCGAAGGGCTTTTTTCTCTGATTGTAGCCTATGTAAAAATAGGCGTTGGCAAGGTGTTTGACTTTGCGGAACTTTTCACCGGTTTTCAGCGGCACATCGGAGCTTTTGCCCCCCACACTTATCACTTTTTGGGCAAAGGGTTTTCCCATAGTGCGTTTTACCCACTGTTCGGCAGAAACGCCCAGCATATCCAATTCGCCGGATAAAAGCATCTGGAAGCGGGTGTTATCGGCTTTAACTATCTCCAGAATGCGCTTTTGTATTGCCGGAGCTATGCCCAAAGCGTTGCCGAAATAATTTTCAAACCGCTCCAGCTCGTAACGCTGATCTTTG
The DNA here is from genome assembly GCA_045585955.1 of Victivallaceae bacterium. Classification (GTDB taxonomy): domain Bacteria; phylum Verrucomicrobiota; class Lentisphaeria; order Victivallales; family Victivallaceae; genus SIG78. Next base: position 9,560 of record JAZMZK010000041.1, on the reverse strand, counting down.
ATATGTTTGACCAGTTTGTAAGCTCCGCAGCCTACGATCATATCGTTGCGGCGGTAATCGTCGTTGAATTTGGCGGGGTCGAATTTGCCGTCGGGCATGTAAAAGTGGCGGGGCAGCGGGATAAGTGACAGACTCATTTCCAGCGAACGGAAGTATTGGTTCTTCCAAATCAGTTCCAGTTCGTGATCGTTGACTGCCCGGATAGACTCCAGATCCTGAAAGTAACTGCGCAGCGCTCCGGCATTTACTCCGGGGTTGCGGATAACATCCACATAAAAGACCACATCGTGGGCGGTAACTTCTTTTTCCGGCACGAATTTTCCACTCTCCGGATCGGTAAAACTGTGGAACAAAATGCCTTTACGCAGTTTGATATTGATGCGTTTGCCGTTGTCCGCAACCTGCCACGATTCTGCAACCAGCGGCACGAGTTTTTCGGGATTCCGGTAATCTCTGGAGCCCAACGGAGTTGTACACATACCTAATATACTGCTGGCAGTAACTTCGTTACTGGTTACCGGATTCAAAGAGCCGGTGTCGGAGGCTATGGCAGTACGCAACACACCGTTGCGGGGGGTATCGGATCTATAATATTGCGCCAGAACCGACTTTCTGGAAGCCGTTGCCGCCGGAGCTTGTGCCATATGAGTTACCACCTGCCGGGGCATGGCGGCAATGGTTTTTCTCAATTCAGCCATTTCCCGCCGGTTGCGGTCAAGAGCGTTGGTCAATGTTATGCCGAAAAATATCACCGCCGCCAGCAGCAGGATTTGCACAGTCAAACCGAATTTATTGCCTTTACCCATAAAAACACCTCCGGCAAAGCAGTGGCAATGTTATTGTTGAGATACCCGGTAGAGCAATGTTGCCCCCAGCCCCTGAAAGACCAGATTGGGCAGCCAGATCAAATATTGCGGATAGAGCGCCGGAAAGATCGCCATCGACTCCACAACTACGATCGAAAGAAAATATACACCGCCAAGAATAACGCTCAAAAACAACCCCACACTGGTTTCCCGGCGGGATGTCCGGATCGCCAGCGGCAGCCCCAACAGCAAAAATGCTATGGGCGAAAGCGCCAGTGCTATGCGGGAATTAAGCTCAACTTCCAACTCGCAAACATCCGGGATAGCCCATTCGCCTCTTTTACGCATTAATTTGGTACGCGCCAACAGCTGATCTGCGGGCAAAAATTTAGCGCGCAGCCGCACACGACTGTCGTTGGAGGCCTTGCCGTAGTCAAAGCTGAATTCCAATTCATCGTTGAAAATAGTCTGTTTGCTGCCGTCGTCGGCGTAAGAACCGATAACGCATTTGAAAAGTTTTATTTTCAGCATCATCGTTGTTTCATCAGCAGACATTTTGGCAGATTCAGCAAAAATATCCTGGGTAAGACGCAGCTTATCGTCAAACATGAATATTTGCACGCCCCGCAGCTGATCTTCGCCGATTTTATCGTCAATGTATACCACAGCGCCTTCAAACTCTATTTGTTTGCCCGGTTCAAAAATCGACATGGGTTGAGTGGTGGCAGTATTCCGCATCAGCTGACTTGCTTCCCGGTACATCGGCGGCCCGGCATAAAGTTGCAGATAAAGACAAATTGCCGTCATCCCGATAACAAAAAGCAAAAGCGGCGCAACTATCTGCAAAAGCGACACTCCGCATGCCCGCATTGCGGTAATTTCCGAATCCGCCGAAAGTCTGCCGAACACCACCATGATCGCCACCAGGATCGACCACGGGATCGTATATATAAGCACCATCGGCAATGTGTAGTAGATGAACAGAAAGAAATTCTTTACCGGGATCCCCCGGGCAAGCATTTCCATAACCTCACCCAGCCGTGCCCCCAGCATGGCAAAAGTCAATATACCGATCGCCATACTGAACACGATCAGAAAGTCTCTGGTTATATATCGGTTGAGAGTCCACATATTTTATTCCAAAAATTTATTGATTGGTTTAGTACAGTGCATATTATACACTTGAAAAGTGATTTTAGCAAACTTATCGATCCGTCAGAATGGTATTTTTTGCAACAAAATTCGATATATATGCCTTTTGAGGTTTGAATATTTGCGATATTGAGATTACATTACACTGTGTGTAATATCTTTTGTGAAGAAAAAGTAAACTAATGGAGAACCTGAAATGAAAAAAGTCTTTTCTGTACTGCTTAATATCGTACTCTTTCTGATTATCGCCGCTGCGGTAGCCGCCGGATGTTTCTACTGCTACAAAAACTGTGCGGATTTCAAGGCGCTGTTCGGCCCCGGCGGTACCGAAGTTCTGGGTAAAGCAGATATCCGCCAGAGTCTGGCTGCCCGCAGTGAACGCGCCGGATTGATCTCGCTCTATATCTTTACCGGTATAATCATCTTGCAGATACTGGTGCTTTTTGTTGCAGCTGCGGTATTGAGAACCATCCGTAAATCCACCGATACAGCCAAGATCAAGCTTGCCAAACTTGCCAATGCAGATATATTCCTTGATCTGCCGCTTTACATTGGTCTGTTCGGATCGGTTTCCAGCTTTATGGTGATGAGTTTCAGCTCCAGCAGCGGCCAGCTGATCGCCTATTCTTCCACGCTTATCGGGATCTTCTTCTGTACCGGACTGCGGGTGTTTGTGCAATACCCGCTGAAGTCCAAACTCATCTCGCAGGCTGATAACGGCAAATGAGGAGTTACCGCAAGTGAACAGATCGATTCTTATTGTAATTTGCGACTTTATCATTACTTCGATGATCTACCTCAACGGTGGATTTTCAGCGATCGAGTCGCCATTTCAGGACGGGGGCGGGGCAACCATTGACCGCTCGGCGGTGGATGTGGTCATTGCAGAGCTGGAAAATCAGCGCACTGAATTGGAAAAAGCCCGTGCCGCCCTGCTGAAGGCTTCGGCAAACGCCAAAGATGCTCAAACCAAAGCTCAACAGGCGGAACACATTTCCGAAGAACTTGCCCAAGTCCGCAGTAAACTTGAGTTTATGGAACGCCGTGCCCGGCTCAACCGCGATAACAGCGGGCCCCAGACTCCGGCAGCATTGCAGAAAGAGCTGGAAGAAGAGATCCGGCAGAAAAATATTGCCCGTGCCAAATACGAACAGCTTACAGCAGAATTGGCAGCCAGCAAAGAAAATCTGCGGCGCAACGATAAAAATCTTTCAGTTTTGCAGCAGCAGCACAATGCGTTGCTCAAAGAGTTGGCAGTTCGCTCCAATTCGTTGGAAAATGTGCAAAATAAGCTCTCCCGTGCTGCCGGAGAAGCCGCCCGCCTTGCCGAGCGTTTGAATTCCAGAGAAGCCGAGATCAGGCAACAGACCAGCACCCTTACCGCCACGCGCAAACAGCTTGCCGATGTCCGGCAGACTGCCCAGGGATACCGCCGGAAAATCAGCCATGTGGAAAATGAACTGGCGTTTCTCCGGGGCAGATCCAACGCTATGGAAAAAGAACTTGCTTCGGTCAAAGACCGGCTTCTGGTCAGCGAAAAAAATGTCAAAGCCCGGGAAATCGAACTGGCATCCGCTCAAACCCGGTTGGAAAATATGCAGAGTGTGCTGAAAAATGCAGTCAGCGATCTGACAGCCACCCGCACCCGGCTGGCTGGCGAAAGCGCCAATCGTGAACAGGCACAAACCCAGCTTGCCAAGCTCAAGGGTGACTACAATGCAGTAAATGCCAAACTGCAAAATGCCGAAAGCCGCCTCCGCAGCGATGTACTCAAGCGTTATTCGCTTGCGGCAGTAAAACTCAATTACAAACTCCGGGAGAGCCGACTGCTCAAAGACCGGCTGGAAGTCAGCGAAAAATATCTGCCCGCAGTGAATATCCGCGGCAAAAATTATATGGTATCGGCTTTGAGTGTTTTTGCCGGAGTCCGTCAGAACTCTGCGGCATTGAGTAATGTTGCTGAATTGTTGTATACCGTTTCGGCTGCAAACAATAAAACGGCAATCGCCGAAAAACTCAACGGTCCTGTTTTTGTGGACAGCGGTGATTGCCGGGTAGCGCTGGCAGAAACGACCGTACCGCAGATCCAGCCGCTGACAGTGTTGACCAAAAGTGAACTGAAACGACGGGGTATCCATGATCTTTATCTGTTCAAGACCGGATCATTCGGCAAAGACAGCACGATCCTCGACAGCCGCTGTTCGATGAGCTTTGAAAGCGATGACGATTATTTGTATATCCGCAACGGTGCCAGAGTTTCCAGCGAACTCAAAGCTGAAGTCGGCGATCTGGTATTGACCAAGCAGGGCGAACTGGCTGCAATCGTTGTAGCATTGGAAAATTACGATTTTGACCGCCAGCAGGAGGCGCGCTGTTATGTGTTCAACACTTTGCCGGAAATTGACAAGCTGCCGCAAATAAGTTTGCAGAAGCAATCCGGCGAACAGGGTTACCGGGAATTTTGCGATAAGCTCAATTTCTGGCTGGAGCAGAGCGAAAAACTGAATGTAAAAAAACGCCGTCGCTGAAAATTATCAAACAGGGGCACAAGGGGTATAATATCTTATGAAGAGTTCCATAGAGGAAATCATCAGCTGCAACATGGAGAGTTTGTCTGAAAAGCTCTCTCCCCCGACAGTTTGCGGGGATGGTCACACCCAGCTTGCCTCGCCGCTGTCTGACAGTAACGGCAATGAAATTTCCGGCGAAGATCTCAAAAAAATGCTCGGCACCGACAGCGAAACAACTATCGGGGTATTGCAAAATATGTCGCCGATCGGCATGGGCGGGATCGGTGCGGTGTTTTCCGGGCAAGATCCGGTTCTGCGCCGGGAAATCGCCATCAAGATCCTGCGTCCGGCATACCGCAACCAGCTCAATTATGTATCAAGTTTTATCCGCGAAGCCCGCATAACTGCTCAAATCGACCACCCCAACGTAATACCGGTGCATAAGCTCGGAGTCTTTGATGATGCCGGAGCTTACTTTATAATGAAGCGGGTCAAAGGCATAACTCTGGCACAGATATTGCGCAAATTGCGCGAAGGTGTGCCGGAAGCAGTCAAGACCTATACCAGACAGCGATTGCTGGAAATTTTTGTATCTATCTGCAACGGAGTGGCTTTTGCTCACAGCAAAGGTATTATTCACCGCGATCTGAAACCGGCAAATATTATGGTCGGGGATTACGGCGAAGTTTTTATTGCCGACTGGGGACTGGCAATTTACCGAGCTCAAGATGACACATCACATGCCGCTGCCAAGATCAGTTTAGGTCATCTGCCCGAAGAAAAACAGCCGTCTGACAATAACACCCGGGTCAGCGGCACACCGGCTTTTATGGCGCCGGAACAGATATCGAGCAAGGTAGAAGATCTTGATTCACAAATAGATGTGTATGCGCTGGGCACGATCCTTTACAGTATTCTCACCTGGGAGCCATCGCCATTTGAGGGTGCCTCAACCGTTACTGAACTTATGCAGAATGTTGCATCGCACAAATTTCTGCGCCCGCGTCGCCGTGCGCCCAAACGCAAGATACCTTATGAGCTGGAAGCGATCACCCTGAAAGCTATGCATGCGGATAAGACCCGGCGCTATGAATCAGTTATAGCGCTGCTGGAAGATGTGCGTAATTATCTGGCAAAATATCCGGTATCGGCATATTCGCCGCTGCCGCATTACCGGTTGTACAAACTTATCCGCCGCAGGCCGTTGGTGCCGGTAACTTTGCTGGCAGCATTGCTGACACTGGGGGCGTGGAATTTAACGCAGAAACTTAATAATTACATCGAAGCGCAGTCGCTGCTGGTTCTGGTAGATGATCTGCTTGAGGAATGTGAAAAATCCCGGAATCTGGCTCACAACAGCCGCAACAAGCTCAACGAAGCCTTTGCCAGTACCGGCAATACCGAAATATACGGCAGCACTCTGCGGCTGAAAAACCGCTATCTGCGCAGCAGCAACGAATTCACAGTTTCCAGCAACAGCGCCTGGGATATGCTGGGAAAACTGCTGGCTTTGAATGTAGACCGCCGGATCGTGGCAAACCATATAGCACGCCTGTTGAACAATCAAGTGATATTTGCCAACGCCAGCGGCAACCAGCTGCTGCTCAATCAAACCTTTGAACGGCTCAACAATCTGCCGGAAAATCTTAAAGAGATACTCTTTACCCGCAATCCTTCGCTTGCCAGAGAGATAAAAATGTTTACATTGAATTCAGGCGAACTCAAGATCAATACCCCGATAGACGGCATAAAATTAAGTGCGGTAAAAATGACAGCCGATTCCCGTCCGGGCAGCGATCCGGAATCGGCAGAAAATACTTTTGTAAAAATTTCCCCGGCTCCGGCAAGCAATATATTGCAAGCCGGGCAATATATGATAATTGCTCATTTGCCGGATAACCGCGAGATCCGTTTCCCGATATTGATCGAGCGGGACAAACTTGAAGTAATCGATTTTGCGCCGCCGGTAACGATTCCGGATAATCTGGTATATATTCCGGAAGGCAACTTTATTTTTGGCGAAAGAGCCTTTGATGATCAGTTTGCCCGCACCCGGCTGCCGGCTTTTCTGATCGGTAAATACGAAGTAACGATCAAAGAGTATCTGGAGTTCTGGCAGCAGTTGAGCGATCCGGCACGGCGGGAACAATATAAAGCCAGGATCGATGCGGATATAAAAAATGGCAGAAAACTCCTTGATTTGTGGGATGACCGGGGCAATCTGCTGAAGCCATACACCCCGGATATGCCGATCGTGGGTATAACTCCTGAAGCAGTAAATGCCTATTTGGCGTATATGTGCAAAAAGACCGGTATGCATTACCGGCTGCCGACTGTGCTGGAATGGGAAAAAGCCGCCCGGGGAGTCGACGGCAGAGAATATGTATGGGGCAACGAATATAAACAGAAATACGCATGTGTCAGCAATAAGCAGCACAATGATATAAAGTCCACTCCGGTAAATATCGGCAGTTATCCGACAGACCGGTCGGTCTACGGTGTAATGGATATGACCGGCAATGTCCGGGAGCTGGTAACGAATCCCGGTTCGTGGCAGTATTATACCGCTAAAGGGTCAAGTTTCCGCTATTCGCAAAGATTTTCCCGGCTGGCAAGTCAGGCATACGCCTCCAACCTTTCGGATGTGGGGTTCCGCTGCGTAGTGGAGTTACCCGGCAAAGCCAAATAACAGGTAAGCAATATAAAGTTGTTTCCGGCAACAAAAAAAAGGACTGCCGCAGCTTCAACTTGCAGCAGTCCCGGTTTTTCAAATGCAACTTCAGACTATGGCGATGAGTTCCACATCAAAGATAAGAGCCGCTGCCGGAGGGATCGCCTGACCGGCACCCCGGTCGCCGTAGCCCAGCTTGGCGGGGATGAACAAGCGGTATTTGCTGCCCACACTCATAAGCTGCAAGCCTTCGGTCCAACCGGCGATGACCTGAGTCAGCATGAATTCCAAGGGTTCGCCGCGCTGGATGGAGCTGTCAAAAACTTCGCCGTTAAGGAGTTTGCCTTCGTAATGAACACGCACTTTGCTGTTCATGGCAGGTTTCGGGCCGTTGCCTTCTTCGATAACTTTGTACTGCAAACCGCTGGCGGTAACTTTTACGCCTTCGGCTTTGGCATTTTCGGCCATAAATTTGGCTTCGGCTTCCCGGTTGGCGGCGGTGACGGCTTCGATCTCTTTTTCACCGGCGGCACGCATAAGTTCCTGCAATTTCTTCATTGCTTCGGCGTACTCTTCCGGAGAGAGCTTGCTTTCACCAGCCAGATAATCTGCCAAACCGGCGGCGACCATCTTGCCATCCATCTTCACTGCCATCTGCTGAACGTATTCGCCCATGTTGATACCAACTGCATAGGCAAACTTTTCCATGTCACTTGCAAAATTACTCATAATATTATGTTCCTTAATGTTAATTGGTTTATTTATTCTTCGTCAAACATGAAGCCTGCCAGTTCGCTTTCGCCTGCCATTATGCCCCGTTCGCTGCTGCGGATGAATTCCACAAAGTGCTGAACTTCCGGCGTCATGGGCTCGCTTTCGATCTCTGCCAGAGCATTGCTGCCGTTCAAATCCTTGAAAAAATAGGTTTTGATCGCTTTGCGGATCGCCAATCGGGCATCCGACTCCATACCCGCCCGGCGCATACCTATAACATTGGGCCCGCAGACCCGGCAGTTTTCGGCAAGCATACAGTATGGCGGCACATCCTGCGGCAAAATCGTCCGGCCGCCGATCATGGCAAGTTTGCCGATGCGGCAAAACTGGTGGATCAGCACATAAGCACTCAACACCGCCCGGTCTTCGATGATCACATGGCCCGCCACTGCCGTCTGGTTGGCAATGGTCACATAGTTGCCGATCTGGGCATCGTGGCCGATATGCACAAACGCCATAAGCAAAGTGCCGTCGCCCACCCGGGTAACCTTATCTTCAAAGGGCGACCGGTGGATCGTTACATACTCCCGGATCACCGCATTTTTGCCGATTTCCGTAAAGCTCCGCAAGCCCGGCTTGAACCGGTGATCCTGGGGCTCGGTACCCACCAATGCACCGAAATAGATGCGGGTACCCTCGCCCACGGTGGTGTATTCGCAAACTTTGGCGTGGGCATCGATCCAGCAATTATCGCCGATAACGCAGTTGTTTTCCACCACTGCATAGGGACCGATCTCCACATTTTTGCCGATCACGGCACCCGGAGCAATGGCTGCTGTGGGGTGGATCGCCATTATTTCACCACCGTTCCGGCGGAGGTATCACCCATAAGCACCCGTTCCAGACTGCCGGTTTCAAAGAAGTTGAAAACCACAATGGGCAAGTCGTGTTCACGGCACAAGCTGAATGCCGCAGCATCCATGACTTTAAGCTGTTTGCTCAAGGCTTCTTCGTAGCTCAAAACCTTGTAACGCACAGCGTTGGGGTCTTTGAAGGGGTCGGCGGTGTAGATGCCGTCGACCTTGGTGGCTTTGAGCACCGCATCGCACTGGGTTTCCAACGCCCGCAAAGCTGCGGTGGTATCAGTAGTAAAGAAGGGACTGCCGGTACCTCCGGCAAAGATCACCACTTTCCCGGCTTCCAGATCCCGCATCGCTTTGGCGCGGTCGAATTGCGGTACTGCTGTACCCCACGCCATGGAGCCGTAAACTTCGGCGGTCAGACCGTTGTTGTTGCAGAATTCTTTCAAACAAAGAGCGTTCATCATGGTCGCCAGCATCCCCATATAGTCGCAGGAAACCGGATCCATGCCGGTATTTGCCCCCATGACACCACGCCAGATATTGCCCGCACCGACCACGATCGCCACTTCCAAACCCTGATCCACCAAAGGTTTGATGCGTGCGACCACATTGCGGACGGCTTCGGAATCGTAGCCGTGATCCATCTGACCTTTGAGAGTTTCGCCGCTCAACTTGAGCAGCACCCGATTGTAAACAAAATTACCGGACATAATAACGCCTTTCTATTTGTTCCAGATAAAGGTTGATTTGGGAGCCTTGGGGAAGAGGGAAAAACCTTTTCAGGAAAGGTTCTTTCCCTCTTCCCCAAACCCCATCACCCTTTTCCAAACCTTTTATTGGCATT
>JAZMZK010000040.1:0-1632 GCA_045585955.1 Victivallaceae bacterium | reverse complement strand
CGGTCCTTTTTCCCTGACTCAACTTGTCCCGCCATAGCCTTGGCGACGGCGGAACTCCACCCCTTTTTTCCAAACCTTTTCCCGGCATTTATCTATTTGCGTTGCAAAATAGATAAATGCCATTCAAGTTTTAAAAAAGTTCCAATACAAAAGTTGATCATATAACTTTTTATTGACCTACCCGCATTGGGAACTGAGCCTTGTAAATAATTGAAAATTATAATATAGCACCAAAAGAAGAGTTTTTCAAATAAGCAGTTGATAAATCTGTAAAGTTGTGTTATATTAACTCAAAACAATTTCAACAACGATTTTTCTATTGGATTATGTTTACACCTGAACGGATTTTATTGATGGTTTTCGGCTTTACCTTTGCTGTGGGGGCTGCTGACTATTTTTGCGGCGGCAAGCTCAACTTGGGCAAAAAGTTTACTGATGGCTTGCAGACTTTCGGACCGCTATTTCTTACCATGGCGGGATTTCTGGTTTTATCGCTCTGGCTTGCCCGGGTGCTGGCTCCGGCGGCTTCGGCACTTTTTGAGTCGCTGGGTGCCGATCCGGCTTTGGCTGCCGGGATGCTGTTAGCCAATGACAATGGTGCTTACCCTTTAGCTCAAAGTCTGGCAAAAGTTCCCGCTGCCGGGGGCTTCGGCGGCATGCTTTTGGGCAGCATCGTGGGGGCAAACATCGTTTCCATGCCGCTGATATTTGTTTTGCTGGATAAAGAAGATCACGCCTACTATTTCAAAGGTTTGATGTATGGCATTATCGCAATGCCCCTTGCGCTGTTTATCGGCGGATTATCTGCCCGGTATGATGTAATGTTTATTCTCCGGCAGATGCCGCCCCTTTTGATTCTGGCTTTTACAGCGGCACTGCTGCTTTATCTGGTGCCGGAACTTTTGACCGGAGCACTGCGGATTTTTGCCAAAGCCATGGAGTTTATTTCGCTTTCCGGCATTACCATTGCTTTGTTTATGGAGCTTGCCGGCAAGCCTCTTTCCGGCATAACTCCGGTGGGCGAAGCGGTAAAAATCATCGGTTTTATTGCCGTCATGCTGGGAGGAGTTTATGTTTTCACCGAACTTTTGACCAGACTTTTGAAGAAAATACTCTCTCTTGGCAAGCAGAATAAAGAGTTTGACGAAACTTCCGCCATCGGATTTTTGACCACCCTTGCCAACGCCATACCTACCATGGCGGCCCTGAAAAAGATGTCGCCCAAAGGCAAGATGCTCAACTGCGCATTCCTCTCCTGCGGAGCATACGCTCTGGGCGACCATCTGGCATATTGCAGTGCCGAAGCAAGCCACCTGATCTTCCCCATGCTAACAACCAAATTTACAGGGGCAATCATTGCAACAATATTAGCAGCAATTTTCTGGAAAGAAAAATAATGGCTGGGGATAATAGCTGGGGACTTGAGGAGGGAAAAAAGGAGAGTGTTGTGCGGCACACTTTTTACCGCCAGCAATATTATATCTGCCGCACTGATGTGACCCCAAAAAATTGGACGGATTAATTACATGGAATGGGCTCGGAATTCAACCGGGCTCATCCCGTTTAGCCTTAAAGATACTCTTCCATTGTTGAAATAGCAAATATATTCTTCAAGTTTTTGTTGGAAATCTT
>JAZMZK010000039.1:0-16410 GCA_045585955.1 Victivallaceae bacterium | reverse complement strand
GATAAGCATAAAAGATGCCGAAAAAGACTTTACAAAACTGAATGGCATTTTTTCTTTTACAAAAGAAAAAATGCCAATAAAAGGTTTGGAAAAGGGTGATGGGGTTTGGGGAAGAGGGAAAGAACCTTTCCTGAAAAGTTTTTTCCCTCATCCCCAAGGATTCCCGATCAACCTTTATCGGGAACAGTGCGTAAAAAGTAAGGTGGAAAATGGCAAAAAATCTGGTTTTGAGCCGCCGGACACGGCTGGAATTTGTAGATTTGCTCGACGATGAGCGATTGGAGTTGGCGGCCAATGAGCTTGACCGTTTGGTAATGACCCGTTTTGCAGGCAAGGTCGATCCGGATCTGGCGGTGGATGTATTTTTCGAAATCAAGGAAAAAGCCAAAGGTTTTTCAGTAAAAGCATTGGAAAACGCATTGGTCTTTACCGCCCCGACATCGCTTGAAATACTCTATGCCGTGTATGATTTTGCCGAAGAATACCTCGGTTACTGCTTTTACGAGCCGGGCATTGATAATCTTGATGAGTTTGGCGGCAAAGTTGTGCTGCCGCAGGATAAATACCTTATCCGCAACCGGGTACCGGCACTGCCGCTCCGGGGATTGGTGCAGGAATTTCCTTTTACCGATGAAGATTACATCATTGCCGACTGGATGGTGAAAAACAAGCTCAACTTGCTCCAGACATGGCTTAAATATTATGTGAATATTCCGGAAGATATGCTGGATTATTTTGAATTGCGAGGTATTGAAATTACCGGCGGCGGACACAATTTCAGTTTTCTTATTCCGGCAGAAAAATATGCGGAAAGCCATCCGGAATTTTTTGCCGAACGCAACGGTGAAAGAATTAAGCCCTCTTCCAGCAAAAGTGCTTTGCTTTTAAGTGAGCAACTTTGCACAACCAATACGGAATTGCGGGAAGAACTGGTTAAAAACATCATAGAACTCAGCAAAAAACATCCGCGGCTCAAATCGCTGGGATTATCCCCCAACGACGGTTTCGGCTGGTGCGAATGCAAAGAGTGCTCCAAACTCTATGATAAAACAAAAAAAGGTGATCTTTACAACCTTTCCGAACATGTCCACGAGGCTAATAAAATCTATCACCAGCTGGTAAAATATGTCAACCGGCGGTTGCGGGAAGAAAACAGCACCATCACCCTTGCATTCAGTTCCTACATCAACTACTGCCGCCCCAGCGAAGGTATGAGTGTTGATAAAGGTATGCGAAGTGCCCTTGCCAACTATTGGCGGTGCATCAATCACAAGATCAACGATCCAGCTTGTCCGGTAAATTCCAATTACGCCAAAGATCTGCAAAGCTGGATGAAGGTCAAAAACGGCGGTTTGTACGGCGTATACGAATATTTTATGGGGGTGAATTTCTACATTTCGCTGCCCATGATCCACACCGTTGATATTTTTGACGAGGTAAAATTCTATAAAGAAGTCGGTTCCGATGGCTTGTGGACACAGTTCCACGTCCCCCACTGGCATGTTTACGGTATAAACTTTTACTGCATGGCCAACGCCTTGTATAACAAGAGCCGCAATGCCACTCATAAACGCATGTGGAACGCCCTTTTCGGCAAAGATATTGCCGAAGGCAAACGCTTTATCAATGCAGTACACAAGTTGGTGCAGAGTGCGGGCACTTGCCACATACCCTACCCCTACGCACTGTTCAACCGCACCCGACTTGAGGACTATGTGAAACTTCACAAAAAAGCTCAAGTTCTCTGTAAAAAACTCCCCCGTGATGAATACCGGCAGGATCTGGTGCTGTGGATGGAATATCTGGTACGCTTCAAGACTTTCTTCGACGATTACCACGCCGGGAAAGCCGGAGTCAAAGAGCTGGAAAAATTCCGCAAATGGGCAAACGATAAGTGCTCCGGCAGAAGAATATTGCGTTTTCCCTCGTTCAACCGTTACACCGAAAATATCGGTAAGATGATTTCCGAAGGCAAGAAGTGGCTCCACTTCGGGCTGGATTGGGAAGATGCTTATGTAATAAAACACAGTCAAACCATTCTTAAATAAACAAAGGAACGATATTTTATGAAAAAGAAACCTGCTTTTCTGACTTTGTCAGGTAGAACAATTCTTGAATGGGTGAACCCGGTTGCCGATGAACAGCTGGAACTGGCAGCAGACGAACTCAACCGTTTGGTGTTGACCCGCTTTACCGGCCGCAAAGAACCTGATCAAACGGTGGATGTGGTCTTTGAAGTCAAAGCTGATGCCAAAGATTTTTCGGTAAAAGCTGCGGAAAACACGCTCAAATTCACCGCTCCCACGGCGTTGGAGATCATCTATGCAGTCTACGATTTTGCCGAAGAGTATCTCGGGTACACCTTCTTTGAGCCCGGCGTGGACACGCTGGAAACTTTCGGCGGAAAAATTCAGCTGAAAACCACCGGATACCTCATCAAAAACCGGGTACCGGATCTGAAAGTCCGGGGCTTTGTGCAGGAGTTCCCGTTCAGTGAAGATAATTATGTTATCGGCGACTGGATGGTGAAAAATAAGCTCAACTACGTTGAAACCTGGATGAAGTATTACGACCACATCGACCAGGATATGATCGACTTTTACCGCATCCGGGGTATTACCATCGAAAGCGGTCATCACAACTTCAGCTACCTCATTCCCGCAGAAAAATATGCCGCCGACCATCCGGAGTTTTTTGCCGAACGCAACGGCAAACGCATCAAGCCCTCGTCCAGCAAAACCCCAAATGCCCTGATGTTGAGCGAACAGCTCTGCACCACCAATCCGGCTTTGCGGGAAGAGTTGGTCAAAAACCTTATTGAATACAGCAAAAAACACCCCGAAGTCACCAACGTCGGCTTGATTCCCAACGACGGTTTTGGCTGGTGCGAATGCGAAGAATGCAGCAAGTTTTACGACAAAAACCGCAAGGGCGAACTTTACAGCCTTGCCGAACACGTCTACCTTGCCGGAGAAATTTATCACGATCTGGTAATGTATGTCTGCCGCCGCCTCAAGGAAGAAGGCTGCACACTTAATGTAACACTCTGTGCCTACATCAACTATTGTTACCCCACTGAAAACATGTTCCTTGAAAAAGGCATGACCGTGGAAATGGCAAACTACTGGCGGTGTATCAACCACAAGATCGACGATCCCGATTGCCCGGTCAACTCCCGTTACGCCAAAGATATTGAAGCGTGGACTAAAGTCAAACGGGGCGGCAATGTAGTTATCTACGAATACTTTATGGGGGTGAACTTCTACATCTCGCTGCCCATGGTGCATACTGATAAGATCTTTGACGAAGTGGCGTTCTACAAAAAGACCGGCGTGGACGGCATCATCACCCAGTTCCACTTACCCCACTGGAGCGTTTACGGTATAAACTATTACACCATGGCAAACGCCATGTACGGCAAAAAGCGTCCGGCAGTGCTGAAAAAGCTCTGGCAGGCACTCTTCAACGACGATGCCGCCGAAGGCAAACGCTTCTACGCCAAGCTGGATAAACTCGTCCACTCTGCCGGCAAGTGCCACATACCCTACCCCTACAGTCTTTTCAGCCGCACCGAACTCAAAGACTACAAGGCCATGAAACGCTGTGCCGAAAAGCTCTGTGCCAAACTCCCCCGGGATGAATTCCGCAAAGACTTGGTTTTGTGGATGGAATATCTGGTACGGTTCAAGACTTTCTTCGATGATTACAATGCCGGAAAAGCCGGGCTTAAAGAGCTTAAAGCCTTCCAGAAGTGGGCTCAAAACAAATGCTCCAAGCGGCCGGTTCTGCGTATGGGCAGCTTCAACTGTTACACCAACAAGATGATCCAGCAGCTGGAAGAAGGCAAAAAGTGGGTGCATTTCGGGCTGGATTGGGAAGATGCGTATGTTATCAAGCACCATAACGGCATCTTGAGCAAAGACGCCTGAAAATAAGTTAAAGAGAAATAACAGCATCCGTTGAAATCCACCAGCGGGTGCTGTTATTTATAACCGATAAAGATTTTTTATGAAAAATTTACTGGCTGATAAGATCGCAGTCATAACCGGTGCCGGTGGCGGCATAGGTCGGGCAACTGCTGAAATGCTGGCAAAAAAGCAAGTCAAACTTGCTTTGCTGGGAGGCAATAATCTTACTAACTTGCAGGAAACCTGTGACCTCGTCCGGCAACATACAGAATGTATAATGCTGCCCGGAGATTTGACGCAGGAAAATTTTATCAAAGAAAGCATAAATAAAGTTATTGAAACATTTCACGGCATTGATATAGTTATAAATAACGCCGGTGTTGCTCAAAGTACCCCCTTTGAAGAAATCACATTGCAAGAGTTTGATAAAATCATGGCGATCAACCTCAAAGTGCCCTTTATGCTTACTCAAGCGGCATTGCCTTATTTGAAAAAGTCAGCGGCGGCAACCATAATCAATATAGCCTCGGTAGTCAGCCATGCCGGGTACCCGCTGCAAAGCATCTACACAGCAAGCAAACACGCTCTGCTGGGCATGACCAAAAGTCTGGCAGCGGAGCTTTATAAGGAAAATATAAGAGTTCACGCTATTTCTCCCGGCGGAGTTTATACCAATATGGTGAAAATCTCCCGGCCAGACCTCACCGGCGAAGGAATGATACAGCCGGAGGAAGTAGCTGAAATCATCGAATTTCTGCTGACTCACAGGGGCAATGCAGTTATTGACGAAATACTCTTGCACCGGGTAAACAAACAGCCGTTTCTGGTTTAAAAAACAACTGGGCGAAAAAAATTTATAAAAAATAAAATATCTGTTTGCTTTTCCCAATAAGTTGTGGTATTGTTTAAACAAATAAATCTGTAACGATTCAGAAGATATTTTTTTATGAATATATCGCTTACAACATCAACCAAAAGAGCGACTCTTGCCTCCATGGCACGGGAACTTGGGCTTGCCGCCTCTACGGTATCATTTTGCCTTTCCGGCAAAGCCGCTCAATACGGCATCAAGGCTGAAACAGTAAAATTAGTGTGCGACCACGCTGCGAAAGTAGGTTACATAGTAAATTCGGCAGCACGGCAGCTGCGGGGGCAGAGTGCCTCGCCGGTCGGGATTTTGTTTGACCCCAAATTAAGTGCCGGGGAAATGCCCATGAACGCCTTGAATCACGCATTGACTGAACTCAAAAAGCGTAATATCGAAGTACGGGTAGTAGCCGCCCCCACCTGGCAGGGTACAGTGCAGCTCCAGCAGTTGGGTTGCCGGAAGGCGATCGTATTTTCTTCTTTTGCCGAAACTCCCGGTACGCTGGAAGATCAGGCTCAATCGCTCCAGCAGTATTATTCGGCGGCATCAAATATCAAACTCTACTGTGTGAACTATTCTTTTCAGCAATCTGAAAACCCCATTTTCCCCAACATTATCCGTATGGGGATAAACCGCGGATTGGTAAATCAGGCGTTGAATGATTATCTTTTGCAGCAGAACAAGGGCGGTAAGATCATGCTTTCCACCTGGAGCAAAATAAAAACCGATCCCCAACATCACATTGTTGTCAACCACAATATAAATGATTCGACCTCGCCCTTTGAACTGGGTAAACTTTGGGCACAGCAATATCTGGAAGCAAGTAAAAAAGAGCGTATTTCCGCAATTATGACCGGGGATGACCGTATCAGTGCCGGATTGCTTACAGAATTATTGAAAAATAATGTGCAAGTGCCGCAGGATGTGCGATTGATAAGTTTTGACAATCTTGGTTTTGGGGAGTTTTTGCCGGTGCCGCTGACCAGTTGGTGCGTACCGCTTCAAAAGCATGTTCAAATAGCTTTGGATAATATTCTGGATAATAAACCGATACCGGAAAAACTGGTCAGCATACCGGATTTTTCGTGGCGCAGCAGTTCGGGTTTCACCCCGGCTGAACAGCAGGAATTTATAAATATAATCAGTAAATTATGTAAAAAATAAATTGGGAAGGAGAAAAAAATGATCAAAAAACTTTTTTGTATGTTTTGGGGAGTGCTGGCGTTGTCGCTGGCAGCTGATCCGATCATACTGAAAAACGAATTGAAGTTTGACACTGCCGCCAGAGGAGCGACTTCTGTAGCCTTGGAAGTCCCTGCCCTGCAAGTACCTGCCGGCAAGATTGCGGTATTGAAATTCAATGGCCGCATTGCCCATACTGCCTACGCAGGTTGGGGCAATTTGCTGCAGATCGTACTCAACAACAAAGTTTTAGCTGGCAAAACCGCCGGAGGAAATGACCGGGTGCTTTTCCGCAGCAGCGAAATAAAAACCTCCAAAGCCAGAACACCTTCCCTGCCCTGGTTCGGCAAAAACCGCAACAATACAGCACTGGTAGTATTTTACGCTCCTGAAAATACCGAAAAACTTCCGCCGCAGATCCTCAATGACCGTGATAAAGGTTTTGACTACACCATCCGCATCGACGACCTTTTGGCAAAAGGCAAAAAAAATCAGCTCAAATTCAACTATCTTTTACAGAAACGGCATGTGCAGAACCGCAATTTGCAGCTGGTTCTGCGTAATATCGCCATTGATTTTATCGATCCCCCGGCAGCCGCCGCTTTACAGCAGCCAGTTATAAAAAATGGCGAACTGATTCTCGGCAACCGCATAGCCATCGACGCACCGACTTCCGGTACTACGGAATTAAAAATCAACTTTCCTGCCGTAAAAGTCCCCCTCAATAAAGTGCCGGTTCTGGCATTCAACGCCCGCATTGCCACAGAAGCTGTGGGCGGCTGGAACAATTATCTGCAACTGCGCTTGAACAACCAACGCATCGACCGGGAAAATGCCGACGGTGAATACCGGTTGCTCCATCGCGGTATTTACATGCAGAACAGTTTGCCCAGAGAAGTCAACCGCGATTGGTGGCGCAGCAAGAAAGGCGAACAGGCTCTGCTGATGTTTTTTGCCCCCGAAAGTGCCAGCGAACTGGATAAGCGTGTGACCGGCAACCGGGAATGTAAATATGATTACGAAATCGACATCAGCGACTTGGTCAACCGTCTGGAAATCGGTGCCGACGACCGGATCGAAAGCAACAAACCCAACACCTTGCAGTTGAATTACTCGCTGATGCGCCGTTATGTGCAAAACAAAAATGTCCCGTTGATCATCAAAAATTTACGGATCAAATTCATCGACAAAGATCTGTTGGAAAAAGCCCGGCCGCAAAACCCTGCCGCAGTCATAGACCGCCAAGCCGAACCCCCCGTTGCCAGCCTTGCCGGTAACGGTGCTGTACTCGAAGCAGCTGCCAACGGAGCTTTGCAGCTTAAGCTCCAAAATGAAACTCTTTTTATGGACAGTTTTTTCAGCTATCCGGCAAAACCGGCAATGAAGTTCAACGCTTTCGGCAAAAACAGTTCGGCAAATGCTGAAGATTGGCAGGTAAAAATCACCCGTTCCGGCAACATGCTCCTTATCACCGCCCGCAGCGGAGCTTTTGAGATCCGCCGGGAAATAACCTTCAACGGCAAGCGGTTCAACTTTCGTGACAAAATCAAAAATATCTCCGGAAAAAATGCCGGTCTGGCATTTTTTGACCGTTTTTCCGGCACTACAGTCAAAAGACGGGCAGTCAAACTGGCTGGGCAAGCCGATATCAGCGGAACTGTGGATTTTTTCGGCTCCAGCAACCCGACAGTTTTTCTGCCGGGTAAAGCCGCTGCCTGGGGCGTTGTTTACGAAGACACCCTCTCCCGTGCCCAACTGCAGTTACGCAGTCAGGGCGGTTTGTTTGAAGCCGGTTCTGTGGGCTGCGGAGCCAAACCCGACGATACGATCGAGCGGGAATTTGCGATTTATCCGGTTGCCAATGGCGACTATTTTACTTTCATAAATCAAGTACGCCGCGACTGGGGCATGAACAAGTTCACGATCCCCGGCACACTTGCTTTTTCGCCCCGTGGTCAGCAGCCGGAAAAACCCAATACCCTCAATGTAATAAAACCGTGGTTTGAATTTTGCTATTACGGCAACAACAGCGATCTGGACGGAGCGTTGATGAGCCGCCGGGAATTTACCGCCAAGGCACAAAAACAGATAAAAAAATTGCGTTCACAGAGAGCAGATGTCAGAATTTTTGCCAGTATCGAAAACAACCTGGTGCCTTTTGACTGCCGCAAGTATGAATGGGCAAAAAAGATTCGTCAGAAAGGCGTAAAAGAGTCCCGTGGAGCTGCCGGAATCCGGTACGGTCAGTTTCTCAGCAAAGAGTTGACCGCCCAGCTGGATAAAGTCACACCGCTCAAAGACTCCATAATCCGCTCCGCCGACGGCAGAGCCATGATCGACAATATGTACCCCAGCACCCCGGTGATCAATCTGATGGTACAGCCGGAACTGGGCAACAGCCGTTACAAACAGATGATCGAACAGATAGATTTCCTCATGGACAAAGTCGGGGTAGATTCCATTTATATTGACCAGTTCCAACCCTACATCGTCGGCGGATTCAGCGAAAACCGCTGGGATGGGCGCACTATTGAGCTGGCAAAAGATGGCTCCATCAAGCGTTACCGTTACAGCTATGCTCTGACCGGTGCCACTGCCCGGGCGGCGATCATCAAACACATCACCGATAAAGGCGGACTGGTTCTGACCAATGGTCAGAGCATGAGCCGCGAAGAACAGAGTTTGCCCCGGCTGGCATTTCAGGAAATGGAAAATGACTCCGTAAATCCGCTGTTGTTTATGAACGAGTGCCCGCCGGAGTTCCGTTGGCAGAGCATCAGCCATCTGGGGTGCCCGGTGGCACTGGGGATCCGCCCCCGCAAATATCTGGATGTGACCCGCCGCCCCAACCGGGCAGCGGAAGTGCTGACCAAAGGGGTAATAACTGCACTGCGGAACGGGTTGTTATATTATGTATATATCTACGACATAAATACCGACGGCAAAAGCGATTCCGGCAGTTTTGATATGTTTGAACGCATGTATCCCTTTACCCCCGTGGAACTCAACGCCGGATTTCTGATCGGCAAAGAACGCATAATTACAGCTGTATCCGGCACATTCAAAGTAAGCGGCAACGGCAAACCGCTTTGCACTCACTATAATAACCGTGGCATCCCCTCGGCAAAGGGTTTCACGATCACCGGCAAACCGGGAGCATGGCAGGTAAAAGTGCAGCTTAAAGACTGGAATGAAATTGCAATAATTGAAATAAAATAAAAGAAAGGTCAAAACAATGAAAAAAACTTTTACGCTTGCAGATCGTCACAATGGCGATCAAAGTCTTGCCCACAGGCAAAGTAAATCATACTTCACCCTTATTGAACTGTTGGTGGTGATCGCCATCATTGCTATTTTAGCAGCAATGCTCCTGCCGGCGTTATCTGCTGCCCGGGAACGGGCCCGGCAGAGCAGCTGTATAAGCCGCCTCAAGCAGCTTACTCTGGCAGAGATCATGTATTCCGGTGATAACAGTGATTATGTATGCTGTTTCTGGAATACCGGCAAGGGCCGCTATTATGTTTCTGAATTCGGCAACACCAGTGTAGGGCATGCCTCCACAACCAATGTGATCTGGCTGCTGGGCACCGGTGGTTACTTCGGAGCAACATACACCTGGTCGAACAGCTCAAGCATGGCTCTTACTCACGCCAACAAAAAAGATTATGTGTGGCTCAAAAACAATATTTTCACCTGCCCCAGCGATACAGTAAATTCCAAAGTCGACAACGGTACAAGCTCGTATATAGAGTATAAGTTTGACGATGTGGCTGCTTACGGCGGCACAACCGGCAACGGCGGAACCTATTCTGGCAGTTCAACTCTGAAAAAATATGAAAATGCCCCCCGGGTGATCGTCGGCAAACATAATCCGGACAACACCATCTGGCTGGATTCTTTCCGCAGTGATGATGTAACTGGATATACCTTGAATCACCCCGGCGGCCAGGTAAACTGCGGTAAACTCGGCGGTCATGTTGAAACCGGCAATGCGTTGCCGCAACCTGCCAAAGCCCAAGTCCATGTTTTGACCGTTTTCGACAAACTGCAACTCAAATAAGTCAAATTAGACTATATAGCAATAAAAATTGCTTTATGACTTGAAGTTTTGTAAAACGGTGCTATATTATGCTTCCAGTCATTATAATTTGGACTTTTAAACCTAAAAAAAAGGAAGTTATATCATGAAAAGAACCTATCAGCCGTCCAACCGCAGAAGAAAACGCCGCCTGGGCTTTATGGCCCGCATGGCCACCAAAGGTGGTCGTCTTGTCCTGAAACGCCGCCGCATGAAGGGTCGTGCAAAACTTTCTGCGTAATAAGAGCGATGGAATGTTCCGGCGAAAGAGTACCGGTATCCAGGCATTGCCTGCTGAAAAGCGATAAACTGACTCTGAAATCTGACTTCGATGCAGTAAAAGAGTCCGGTCGCTCCGCAGCAGGCACTTTGTTGGTAGCCGCAGCAGCCGATGCCACCGATGAAAGTCTGAAAGCTGGTGTAATATGCGGAAGGAAGTTTTGTCTGAAAGCCGTAGTCCGCAATCGGGCAAGACGGCTGGTTTGGGAGAGTTTCCGTCTGCTCAAACCAACGATCAAACCTTGCCGTCTGGTTTTCATACCCCGTCAACGCATCAAACAGGCAAAGTGTGCGGATGTCACCCGGGAGATGGAGAAGCTGCTGAAAAAACTGGAGTTACTCCGGAACTCGGAAGATTAAGCAAGGCGGCGATCGCATTGCCGCTATTGCTTATAAGGGTCTATCAACTGACCCTTTCGCCGTTTATAGGGCAATGCTGCCGTTTTACACCCAGCTGTTCCAGATACGCTGCTGATGCGTTAAAAACCCATGGATTCTGGTACGGCAGCATGCTGACGATTTACCGGCTGTTACGCTGTCAGCCGTGGTGCAAGGGCGGCTACGACCCAGTGCCTCCGCCAAAAACAAAATAGTCCAAACGCCCACGCTGACCGGGCAAACAAGTAAAAAACATTTGTTGAGATTTCCGGGTTCAACTTGAATGAACAACTCAACACAAATCTAAAGAAAGAGTTTTATTTTGAATTGGGATAAACAAAGTATCATAGCCGTAGTTCTCGGAGCTGCCGCACTGATTTGGTGGTATGCCTTCGGAGCTGAAATGTTTGAAAAGCCCTCCTCCCCTGCCCCGACACCAGAACCGGCAGCAGTAGAAAAAGCTGCGGTCACGGCAAAATCACAAGCCGCAACTCCGGCAAAAACCGCAAAGGCTGAACCACTTAAAGCAATGAGCGAAGTGGTGATTTCCGGAGCTGAAACCAGTTACGCCATCCAGCCGGTTACCGGTGCAGTCAAAAAAATCAGCTTTGACAAAAAACTCCAGAAAAATGCCAAGGGCGAAACACTGGAATTGATCAATGAAAAGAGTCAGAACAACTGGCTGGGTGCTTTCGGCATAAGTTCGCCCGCCGGTGCGTTGAAAACAATCAAAGTCGTTCAGAGCAAAAAGCTCAACGATAAAGAATATCTCCTGACCCGTCAGATGCGCGACCAATCCGGCGCTGATTTTACGGTTGTAACCACCTACAAAGCGTTGGATAATTACCAAATACAAATGAAAATGCTGGTGAGTAATCCGGGCAGCAAAGCAATTCAAATCAAATCGTTGCAAGTTTCAGCAGGCGAAATGCCCCAATGGTATCGGCTTTCCGGTGATCCTAAAAGCAACTCCCAGGAACTGCACACCATTGAATATTGCAATCTCAAAGGCAAAGTAAAAAGCGAAGATGCTGTTGCCGATGAAGATGATTGGCAGGAATTGAACGGCAGAAACGCCCGCTGGCTGGGTGCAGTCAACCGTTTTTACGCCCAGCTTTTGAGCAGCAGCGAACCGGTAAAACTGGCTGTTGACCGGAAAAGTGTAAACGGCAATAAAGAGTATGTGGTAAATACCAGTGCAGTTATTGACGGCTTTACCCTGGCTCCGGCAACCGGCAAAGAATTTACTTTCAACTATTACTTTGGTCCCAAAGAACCGACCGCTTTGCGTAAGTTTGATCCGGAAGCAACCGAAGTAATGCACCTTGGCTGGTTCCCTATTGATTTCCTTGCCTATATAATGCTGGCAATTATGAACTGGCTCTACGGGCTTATCGGCTCTTTCGGCTGGAGCATCATTCTGCTGACCTTGCTGATTCGTACCATATTCTTCCCGGTGACTATGAAAGCCAACGCCTCCATGCGGGAAATGTCGGCATTGTCGCCCAAACTCAAAGAAATCCGGGAAAAATATAAAGACGAACCCATGGTGGCACAAGCCAAGATGTCGGAACTTTATAAAGAACATAAGGTCAATCCTATGGGCGGATGTTTGCCGATGCTCATCCAGATACCGGTGTTTATTGCCCTCTACTACGCATTGGGCAGTGCCGCAGAGTTGCGTCAGCAGAGCTTCTGGTGGATCAACGACCTTGCCCAGCCGGATACAGTGTGCCACATTTTCGGTTTGGCGATCAATCCTCTGATCATAGCGTGGACACTTTTGATGGTAGTGCAGCAGAAGCTGACTCCGACCACCATGGATCCCATGCAGGCAAAAGTAATGTTGATGATGCCGCTGGTGATGTTGTTCATTCTCTACACCCTGCCGGCAGCACTGACACTGTACTGGACAGTAAGCCAGATATTCAGTATTGCCCAGATGATGTATCAGAACAAGCTGAAAAAGGCGGAAGACGCCAAACGCAATACGCAAGATAACCAATCGGACAAACCTAAAATCGTCCGTTCATAAAAATCAATAACTGCGGAACACCGCATAACACTTTGAATGCTGCAAGGTAGGCAGCGAAAAATATTGGAGAAGAAAATGGCAGAAGTCAACAGCGAAGAATTGGCATTGAAGGCACGCAACACACTGGGCACAATGCTGGATTACCTGGGGTTGAATGCTGATTTGAAGGCAGAAGTCAACGAAAACAATCTGGTGTTGAAGATCAAATCCACCGAACCGGGCAGAATCATCGGCAGAAAAGGTCAGACTCTGGACAGTTTGCAGCTGCTGCTGAACCGGATCATGTTCAAAGGCGAAGAAGATTGCCCCCGCATTTCCATTGATATCGATGGCTACGCCGAAAATGGCAGCAAGAGCGAACGCCCCCGTCGTGAACGCAGCGAAAGAGCCGATCGCAATGAACGCCGTCAGCGTCGTGAACGCCGTGGCAGCGGTGCCAGCGAAGAACAGCTTATTGAACAGGCTAAAGATGCCGCTAAAGAAGTGAAGAAGTGGGGCGAACCGGTAACATTGCCGAAAATGAATGCCCATGACCGCCGGATAATCCACATTACCTTGGAAAATGATCCGGAGATCATCACCGCCAGCGAAGGCGAAGGCAATCTGAAAAAAGTGGTAGTTTCGTTGCGGAAAGAGGCGGAAGCAGCACCGAAAGCCGCTGAAACACAAGAATAATCAATAATATTTGAAAAAAACTTGATATTGAGCTTGAAAAAAACAAAAGTAAAGCTATATTAAGTAACATGCCGCAAGTACGGGCAAGAAAAGCACGAAAAGCGGCAACCCAAGTCGGGGTGTGGCTCAGCCTGGTTAGAGCGTTGCGTTCGGGACGCAAAAGTCGGAGGTTCGAATCCTCTCACCCCGACCATTTGCAGTATATACGGAATTTTAGACACGACCTTTGGTCCTGTTGAAATTCCGTTTTTTATTTTTCCAGCAAAAGGCAGTCTAAAAAATCCGTATAAGAATGCAATGTTCGACGTGTTTTTAAAATTCACTGAAGGGAGCCATGCAAAAATCAACAACAATCCCGCTTTCATGCCCGTTGTCATCGAAAAAGTCGGAAAACTTCCGGGCTACGGAGAAGTCATCAGCATCGCCCATTACGGAGAGCAAAGCGGCGATTTAATGGCAGCCCCGGAAATGGAATTCACCATCATCGGCGGCGATTATTACCCAATCAGCTTCCGCAATGATTATCTGTGCAAACACAACAGCATCTTTGAAGATAACGGCATAAATCTGCCCCGCAGCACGACTTAACCACCTTCGCCAACCAATGGATGTGAAATATCTCAGAACAGCAGAATATTAAGACATTCTGACAACTTACAATTGAAAAGCAACTCAATGCCGTGATATATTACGGCGTTGAGTGTAAAGATAAACTTAATCACAAATTGGAGGATAGATATGGGAAAATACACAATTCACAAAGACGGAAATGCTGGTCCCTATTTAGCCATAGAACCGCAAGATATCTCCGAAGTGGAAACGATGCTTAAAAATCTTGATATTCCGTACTTTAAAGGCTCTCATGTGGTAGATGGGGAAGAGGCAGGTAAGGTTTATTTGAGTGTAATTAATATTGACAACGAGAAACATACTCAATTGCAAAACGAACTTGATACTCATTTCGCTGAATGATAATTAGAGAAGAAGGATAAGCGTACAAGCATTGAAAATTAATATTTCCTAAAGATTCTTTTAACAGTGCCGTTGTATAATTATCTGATTTTTCTGCTTTAGGCTGTTCAGCATTTCTCCTCAAAAAGAAACTTTATATACCGATTATAGCAGAACAGCCGATTGCGCTTGTTTCCGGTGGTTTCTTCGATGATGTTGAATTTCAGCAAGTAATTCAACATCTTGCCGATGGTGGCATTGGTAAGTCCGGTCAATTCTTTCAGTTTGGCGATGTCGGCTATCGGGTGACGGAGCATTGCCTGATGCACTGCCAAGGCTGATGTTGCCGCTCTGCCAAGAGTGGAAATCTTTGCTCTGTCACTTTCGATTTGTTGGTGCAGATTCAGGATGATTTCGTTACTTTCTTTTGCCGTTTCAATAACCGCATCCAGAAAGAAATTCAGCCAGCGTTCCCAGTCGCCGTTTTCACGGATGCCATTCAGCAAATCGTAGTAGTATTGACGGTGACTTTTGAAGTAGTAACTCAAGTACAATAACGGCTGTTTCAGCATACCGCCGTTGCACAACAGCAACGTAATCAGCAAGCGCCCGACTCTGCCATTTCCGTCAAGGAACGGATGTATCGTTTCAAACTGAACATGGCTCAATGCTGCTTTTACAAGAAGCGGAGTGTTTTCATCGTGCAGAAACTTTTCCAGTTCGCCCATGCATCTCGCCGCTTCTTCCGGCGGTGGAGGCACAAAAAACGCATTCCCCGGACGGGTTCCGCCTATCCAGTTCTGGCTGTGACGGAATTCTCCCGGATTTTTACCGCTGCCACGCCCTTTGGCAAGCAATTCAGCGTGTATTTCCCGGAGCAAACGCAATGAAAGCGGAAATCCCTCGTCCAATCGCTTCAAGCCGTAAGTCATCGCTGCAACATAATTGCTGACTTCCTGAACATCATCAATGGGAACGCCCGGTTTCTCTTTGAGTTCAAACAAGAGCAAGTCAGAAATCGAAGACTGCGTGCCTTCGATTTGCGAAGACAGCACGGCTTCTTTTCGGATAAACATATAGAGGAATATTCCGACATCCGGGAGCAGATTTGCTGAACCATCCAGTTTGCCAAGCAAAAAAGCGGCTTCATCCAGCTTTTTCTGCAAATTGCCCGTAATCTCCAATGCCGGAAACGGCGGCAACGGATTGGGGATAAAGGCTTTTACCGTTTCCCCGACCGTACTGACTGTTTCATAACGTCCTTGCAGACCCCGTTTCATAATCCTCTCCAAATTAAAATAGCACATCGTCTTGCTTTAAGATAATGCAATATCGTAAAATATGCAAGTCATTTATTTCAACTTTTTCAGAAAAATCGGATTTTTATGATATGGCTCGCCCAATTTGTGACTCACTGCGTCACAAATTAAGCTTTTTCAATCGTCACGCAGTGAGTTACCAATTACCATTTGACTTTTGCTGAAAGTGCGCTATATTTGGCAAGTCGCAATAACAATAACTGGACCACAGAGTGGACCACAAATAAAAGGCATATTTCAGCGGATAAATCTGTTGGAATAAAGAGATTACAGAAGAAGGCTCGGCGCTCCTCTCACCCCGACCATTTTTTTGCCCGAAATTCGGCAAAAAAACATGAAGCCTGTCAAGGATTCGCTTCATGGTACACAGTGCCGCTTCATGCAGCGTAAGCTGCGCTTCATACTTTGCGGCAAGCCGCAAAGTGCTTCATAAATCCGCCTTGCCAGATGAAGCATTGTTTGCTGCCGCTCCACAATATGAAGAAGCTTCATTTCATTCAGCTATGAAGCACTTTGCATACGCTTCGTATAATGAGAAAATAAAAAAATGAGAGATTCTGCTTGCAATAAACACCTTGTTTTGTTATATTAACTATGATAGTGTAAAAAATAGTATGAAAAAATGAAAAAAACGAGTGCGGACGGAGTAATACATCCGAACCCTTCCGCAGTCAAGCTAAAATCCGGCATAACCGGTCGCGTTTTACGCTCCCTTTTATTCCGTTTTTAGCTGTGAC
>JAZMZK010000038.1:0-1868 GCA_045585955.1 Victivallaceae bacterium | reverse complement strand
TGTTCCCAATAAGGGTCGGTACTTGAGGAGGGGGAAAAGACCTTTTGAGGAAAGGTCCTTTTCCCCCTCCTCAAACTCCACCCCTTTTTTCCAAACCTTTTACCGGCATTTATCTTTTTGCTCCGCAAAAAGATAAATGCCATTCAAATTTTGAAAAATATCTCAATGCACAGGTATATATGTCATTTTTTACTACCTACCCGCACTGGGAACAGAGCTTTGTTAATATACCACATAGAACAATAAAATCAATCTTATTTTATCTCTTGCAAATCAAAAATCCGGTTGTATAGTAAGTAAATGTAAAAAAATCCAACTATATAGAGGTAAACATGCAGAAAATATCCACTATCAACGAAGTCTGGCAGCGTAAGTACCCTGAACAGGTGGTGCTGGTCATAACTAAAAATTCTGAAAACAAAGTCAATGTTATGGCAGTAGGCTGGGTGGCGATCGTTTCCGACGATCCGGTTATGTATATGCTGGGTATTGACGACCCGGCTTACACGCTGGAGCTGATAAGGGAGCATAAAGAGTTTGTTATAGCCTTCCCCAGCAAAGCTATGGCAAAGGAAACACTCTATTTCGGCACGGTTCACGGGCATAATATCGACAAGGGTGCTGCAAGCGGTCTGGAATTCGTTCCGGCAAGCCAAGTCAATGCGCCGCTCCTTGCCGATGCCGTAGCGAATATGGAGTGCAGACTTGTAACCGAATACCGCCCCGGCAACTGCCCGCTGGTGATCGGCGAAGTAATTGCCTCGCATGTCAATACCGATAAAACAGTTGAACGGCTGGTCAATGCCGGTGCAGGCTACAAATTGCAATGAAGATCACGCTTTCAGTTGATTTGCAGGAGCATGAAACGCTTTCAAGCGAGTTCGGCTTATCGTTTTTGCTGGAAAGTGCGGCGGGGGATTTTCTCTTTGATACCGGAGCCGATACTGCTTTACAAAAAAATCTTGCCCGGCTGGGGATTCCGGCAGATAAGATCAAAAGAGTTATCTTATCTCACGGCCACTACGATCACACCGGCGGCTTGGCTTATTTGGAGCCGCAGGAGATTTTCTGCTGTTCCAATATCGCCCAAAGCCATTACAGTTATCACGGCAAAGATGATGTTCACAATATTTCCATGCCCGAAGCGGCTCAAAGAATATTGGCTCGCTCGCAAGTAAATTACATAGATAAATTTACCGGAATCGCCCCCGGAGTGTATCTTACCGGCGCCATCCCCCGCAACAGCGGCGAAGACCCCGGCGGCAAGTTTTTCCACGATGAAGCTTGTACCATACCTGATATCGTACCGGAAGAACAAGCATTGCTGACTGCCGACGGCGTACTGATCACCGGCTGCTGTCATGCCGGGATCATCAATACTATGGAGTATTGCCAAAGTATCCACCCGGAAATAAAAATCAACACCATTGTCGGCGGTTTGCACTTGCGTCATGCTTCGGAGCAGCGGCTTGCTGCCACTGCCGAATACCTCCGCCAAAGCAGCGTTAAAGAACTTTACTTGCTCCATTGCACCGGCGCCAATGCCATAGCGTATCTGCAAAAATTATTGCCAGACCGGCTGATAATTACGCCTGAACTCGGCAGCAGCTGGAATTGTTGATTTTTATCTCATAAATAAAGGCTCTGTTTCCAATACGGGTAGGTCAATAAAAAGTTATATGATCAACTTTTGTATTGGAACTTTTTTAAAACTTGAATGGCATTTATCTATTTTGCAGCGCAAATAGATAAATGCCGGGAAAAGGTTTGGAAAAAAGGGGTGGAGTTTGAGGAGGGGAAAAAGGACCTTTCCTCAAAAGGTCTTTTTCCCCTCCTCAAGTACCGACCCTTATTGGGTACAGAGCTTA
>JAZMZK010000037.1:0-37535 GCA_045585955.1 Victivallaceae bacterium | reverse complement strand
GTTATGCCGGATTTTAGCTTGACTGCGGAAGGGTTCGGATGTACCAGCCCCGTCCGCACTCGTTTTTTTCATTTTTTCATACTATTTTTTACACTATCTGTTAGATGATTGCCGTGGGTCAGCGCAGTGTGCTCATTCTTGCTTTGACCTGCGCCCGGGTCGTATTGAGTTCCGGGTTATGTTTGGTCAGCAGCAGATAACGGTTATAGAATGCGTATGCTTTCTTTTTGTCACGCATATAGCGATCTATGAACATCGCCAGATTCAGCACGATCACCGGGTTGTCATTGGCGCTTTTGTAAGCATTGCTCAATGCTCTCAAGGCCAGTGAAATATTGTTCCGGCTCCGGTCACGCCGGTCGAGGTAATACATTGCCATACGGGTTTGGATCTCCGGTAAATTCCGTACCGCAGGCGGCAGTGCCAGATAGTAATTTATAGTGTTGTCGGCATTGATCTTGCTGCTGCACTGCCCCAACAGGATCAATGTACTGCGGTTGCCGGGGCGCAATTTCAGTGCCCGTTCCAGTACCTGAATGGCACTTTTGGCGTTACTGCCTTGAGCTGCCAGCAATCTGCCGTAGGTGTATTGGGCAGGAAAATCCCCGGGGGCATTTTCCGCAGCCTGTTTTGCCATAGCAAGCGCGGTTTCCTGTTTGCCCAGGTGTTCTGCTGCCAGCGCCCGCAGCAGCAGTGCGTAAGTATTTGCCGGATCTCTTTTCAGTACGGTCACAGCGTTATCTTCGCAGGGTTGCCATTTGCCGGAGCGGGCGCACTCCACTGCCGAGGTCAGCAATAAATCGGTGCTGACTGCATCTTCACCGCAGCCGGTAAAGAAAAGTAACGGCAGAGCTGCCAGCATCGTGTGCAAAAATCTTGTATAGGGCTTTTTCATCTGATTAGCTTTTGTAAAAAAAATGTTGAAAATGTTCGTTTTATAACTGTAACATACTATACGATTTTTTCAAGTGTTTTACCAGATTTTTCAATCATATTTTTCGGATTTTTCAACAGCCAACCGCATTGGAGTATGTTTCTCCATGACTTCAAAGCCCAGTTTACGGTAAAAATCCGCTTTGCCGGGAGTGGCGATCAACCCTATCCAGTCGATGTTTTTTTCTTTCAGAATATCCAACAGTGCTTTTACCAGAGCTTTGCCGATACCTTGCCCCCGGAATTCTTTGCGTACTGCCACATCCTGTATGTAGCAATCGCTGACATTGTCGCCCAAAGCCCGGGCAAAGCCGATGAGGCGGTCATTTTCATCAAAGGCTGCCACTGCCGCCAGAGAGTTTTCCACGGCAGCAGCCAGCCATTGAGTTCCATCTGCTGTATCAGCAAAATCAGCTTCGGCAAAGAGTTCCAGCAGCTGGTGCTGGTGTTTTGCCGGAAGGGTTTGAACTGATTTTACTGTATACAACATGTTTTCACCTCGTTACAAACCGATTTGAACAGCGTATCTTCCGACAATATAGATGCTGGCAAAAACCATACTGCCCAATGTTACCGGTATGCCGTAACGCATGAAGTCTTTGAACGAGAGCTTGTATCCGGCTTTTTCCGCCAAGCCTACCGTTACCAGATTGGCTGCCGCACCCACCAGTGAACCGTTGCCGCCCAGACAGACTGCCAGAGCCAACGCCCACCACATGAGTTTGCACAAAACTTCGTTGCCTTGAAAGACCGGGGCATTCTGCATAAACAATGCTATGATCGACACCACCGCAGCAGTAAACGATACATTGTTGGTCACAGCCGCAACAGTTCCGCAGACCCACATTACAATAAGTATGGTAACCAACGGGTGAACATTGTTGAGCACCTTCAAGCCTTCGCCGATAAAAGCGATCAGGCCGCAATCTTTGGCACCTGCCACCAGAGCGAAAAGCCCGATGAAGAAAAAGAGGGTTATCCACTCGACTTTTTCCAGAGCTTTTTCCACATCCACCTTGCAGACAGCCAGAGCTGCTGCCGCCCCTGCCATTGCCACCACGCCCGGTTCCAGACCGGTAAGACTGTGGGAGAGGAATCCCCCCATAGTCAGCAGCATGACGATCAAACCTCCGGTCAACTTTTTCCGGTCAGTGATGGCGGCTTTTTCGTCCAGTTCCATGATTCTGGCACGCTTTTCCACTGTTACATAGAGTTTTTTGCGGTAATAAAGCCACAGGCAAACCATGTAAAGCAGCATCAAGACCACAATGAATGGAGCCAGATTTATGAGAAATGCCATAAAATCCAGCTGGGCAAAGCTGCCGATGATCAGGTTGGGCGGGTCGCCGATCAAGGTGGCGGTCCCGCCGATGTTGCTGGACATGGTTTCAGCAATCAGAAAAGGTATTGCCGAAACACCCAATTCAGCACAAACCAGCAGTGTGACCGGAGCCACCAGCAAGATGGTCGTTACATTGTCCAGAAATGCCGACATGAACGCCGTTGCCAGCGAAAGCAGTATCATCATCTTGATCGGACTGCCTTTGGCGAGCTTGGCACATTTGATCGCCACATACTGAAACAACCCGGTGGTACTCAATATGTTGACCAGTATCATCATGCCGCAGAGCGTGAAGATCACATCAAAGTTCACATTTCTTGCCCAGACATCCAGTTTGGCGTATTCTGCTGCCGCTCCGGTAAGCTGTCCGGTGCCGTGACCTTTATGCAAAACAAAAATAAACATCAAAGCCGCACCGGAGAGGGCACAAATGACTTTATGCACCTTTTCGGTGGCTATGAGTATGTAGGTTGTCAAAAAGACGATAGTTCCTAACCAAAATTCCCAATTCATAAGAAAAAAATCCTTACCCGCGCAAAACCTTGCTTATGATGCTGTCCATGGAGAAAAAGCCTTTGAGCTTATTCTCGCTGTCTACAATGTAAACATTGCCGCCGCCCTGACGGGTCAGCAGCAAAGTCAGCTGGATAAGCGGGGTATCCAACGCCGCACTCAAAGGTTTATCGTTCATATATTTTGCTACGGGCAGCGAGTGTTCGGAGCTGAATATTTCGTTGAAGACGGCAAAGTCGTTGAGAAAATTCAGATTATCCATCATAAACACATATTCCGGAATAAAACTTTTGATCACTGCCATTGCCGACAATTCGCCGATAAGTTTGTTTTCGCTGTCCACTACCGGCAATGCTCTGCAATGGGTGCTGTTAAAGAGGTCGAACGCCATCGAAAGCGGTGCATCGGCAGTCAGAAATACATCGGAACTACTCATAACATCTTCGGCAGTAACTACTTTTCGCAGTTTTATATCGCTGGTTTGGAAGTGCTCCCAAAGGGCATTTTTTCCTGCACGGGCAGCATTGCGGATATTTTCGGCTGCGTCAGATTTTGCCATATAGCGGGCAATGGCAGAAAGCATTTTCAAATAAACATCGCTCATGCCGTCGCCGATAAGGCTCATAAAAATCATATCAGCGGGTTGTTCGTTGCCCATGGCAGATGAATTTTCCGGTATGCCGATAACGATAAAAAGGTCATGCAGCTCGTGGAGCCTGACATGGGGTGTGGCAACACCGGGAAAAACTGCTCCGGAAACTTTTTCCTGCTCAAGCATCTCTTGAACCAGTGCAGGGATATCCAGCGTAAGTTCAGCGTATGCCGAAAGTTTTTCCAGCATATTGGTATAAATTGCCGGACGGGATTTGCCGGGTATATTCTCAAAAATCAATTCTTCATCAAGCATTGATACTAATTTCATAGCTTGTACTCGCTTTTTTTATACGCAAAGAGAGAACTTCCAGAATTTACCTCTTCTGAAAGCTCCCCCGTCTGCGATTGCAGTAAATTACATGCGGTCGACGACTGCCTTGGCAAAGCCGGAGCAGGATACTTCGGTAGCGTTATCCATCAAACGGGCAAAGTCGTAAGTAACTACTTTGTCCTGAATAGCTTGTTCAATACCCTTGGTGACCAGATCAGCTGCTTCGTCCCAGCCGATGTGGCGCAGGAGCATTTCGCCGGAGAGTGCCAGCGAACTGGGGTTCACCTTGTCCATGTTGGCATATTTGGGGGCAGTGCCGTGAGTGGCTTCAAAGAGAGCGTGACCGGTAACATAGTTGATGTTGGCTCCCGGAGCAATGCCGATACCGCCGACGCAAGCGGCGAGGGCATCCGATACATAGTCGCCGTTCAAGTTCAAGGTGGCGACCACATCGTATTCATCGGGGCGGGTAAGGATCTGCTGCAAGAAAGCATCACAGATGCAGTCTTTGACCAGTATCTTGCCCGCCGGAGCCTGCCAGTCGCAGTCCGGAGCAGGTACCGCCACATCGGCAAACTCTTTACGCACCAGATCGTAGCCCCAGTTTTTGAAGCCGCCTTCGGTAAACTTCATAATATTGCCCTTGTGTACCAAAGTCACATTACGGCGATTGTGCTTGATGGCGTATTCCATAGCCGCCCGCACCAGCCGTTCGGAGCCGTCTTTGCTGACGGGCTTGATACCGATACTGCTGCTTTCGGGGAAACGGATTTTAGTAACATTCATTTCCTTCTGCAAAAATTCGATAACTTTTTGCACTTCGGGAGTCCCGGCGTTCCATTCGATTCCGGCGTAAATATCTTCGGAGTTTTCCCGGAAGATCACCATATCGGTCTTT
Organism: Victivallaceae bacterium; assembly: GCA_045585955.1. Classification (GTDB taxonomy): domain Bacteria; phylum Verrucomicrobiota; class Lentisphaeria; order Victivallales; family Victivallaceae; genus SIG78. Next base: position 32,924 of record JAZMZK010000037.1, on the reverse strand, counting down.
TCCGGCTCTTTGACCGGTGAAGGCACGCCCTTGAAGTAACGCACCGGCCGCAGACAAACATAAAGGTCAAGCTGCTGGCGCAGTGCCACATTCAATGAACGGATACCGCCGCCGACGGGAGTGGTCAGCGGTCCTTTGATGGCAACCAGATATTCCCGGATGGCATCCACCGTTTCGTCGGGCAGCCAGAGTTCTTTGCCGTAAATGGCGTTGGCTTTTTCGCCGGCAAAAACTTCCATCCAGGCGATTTCCCGTTTGCCGTTGTATGCCTTTTTAACAGCACTGTTCCAGATGTGCATACTTGCTTTAGTAATATCCGGCCCGGTGCCGTCGCCTTCGATAAACGCCACAATGGGGCGGTCAGAAACTTGCAGTTTACCAGTGGAATCGGCAACAATTTTATCGCCGGCAGGTACTTGGATCTTCTCAAACTTGCTCATAATTTACAGTTCCTTTAAAGAGTTATAATTGCGGTTTTAAGTAATATACAGCAAGTAAGATATTTTTGCCAATGAAATAGCTCAAGAACTTGAGGAATTCTTCCGCATGTGCCCGGCTTCGTTACACTGCGCCGTGGCAAGCGGGCAATAGGATAGATGGCGGCTTTTGTGGGAAGTATTGGGAAGGTATGAGAGTGTATGAGAAGGTATGAGAATATTGCCGCAAACTGGTACTATGTTGTGTTTGGGCGGCTGTTGCCGCCAACTGGTACTGTGTTGTGCTTGGGCGGCTGGTGCCGCCGGAAGGTCGGGGCAAGCCCGGCAATGCGGTTGATGGCGGCTATTTTATGGGAGTGTATGAGAGTGTATGAGAAGGTATGAGAAGATATGAGAATATTGCCGCCAGCCGGGGCTGTGTTGTGTTTGGGCGGCAGAACTCTCCCATACTCTCCCATACTTTCCCATACTTTCCCATATTTTCCCATATTTTCTCATAAACACCGAGCGGTTCATCCACGCAAACTACCGCAGTAAGCAAAATTGCGATCCGCCTACGCATAAAGCTACGGCGGACAAGGCAAAGGTTGGGATTTTGGCAATCCACCCTTGAGGGAGCATACTTTTGTATGTGACCGAATGGGTGGTGCAGCCAAGGTCCCAAGATTTGCCGCAAGTTTGCTTACTTAAACAAAAAGTTGATTAAGGCTTCGTATTGCTCGTGCATGATGCCGCCGGTAAAGATCACATTTCTGGCGTTGTCCGGGATCATCAATTCTTTGTAGGGGTTGCTGGTGGCATAAATGACCGGCTTGCCCTGATTTATGAGTTTTTCCACAAAATCCCGGGTGGCTTTGCCGGGACAGCTGCGGTCGTAGTCGCCCAGCATAAGGACTTTGTCGGCCATGGGCAGCAGTTCGTTGATATATCTCCAGGCACGCTCTTCCTTGTGGGGGTTGAATTCCACATAGGTATAGTTTTCGGTGTACTTTTGCAGAAATTCGTTGATAAACCCCGGATAGTTCCAGAACTGGTTGCGGCGGGTGTGGTTATCGGTAAGATGTTCGATCACCAGCAGCTTGCAGTTTTTGTCCAGCGGCCAGAGATTGTCTTCGTTGCGCATGACATGCAGAACTTTTTCGGCAGCTTCCCGGCTGACTGCCTGGGCGGCGGGATCGGCGACGATGGCGTTGGTTTTAGTGTCGTCAGTAAGATTGCCGTTTTCAAACATGCCGAATTGGGCTTTGAGTTTCCAGATACGCTTCAAGCTGGCGTCGATCATCTCTTCGGGGATGCGGCCGGATTTGACGGCGTTTACGATGGCTTCGTGGACTTTGGTGCGGAGAGCGTTCTCGGCTTTCATCAAAAGCAAGTCGCCGCCGGCAAGGGTGTTGAGAATACACGCTTCGGTCAGCGAATATTTGTTGATAAGTCCGCCCATGGTCAGGGAGTCGGTGGTGATGACCCCGTCAAAACCCAGTTCGCCACGCAGATAATCGTTGATGATTTTTGGCGAGCAAGTGGCAATATCGCCGGAGTCATCCAATGCCGGATAGACCGTGTGGGCAAGCATGATGGAAGGTACGATACCTTCGGCGATCAAGGTGCGGTAGGGCGAAGTGTGCACTGCTTCCAGATCTTTGAGTACCAGATCCACCGAAGGCACGCTGAAGTGAGCATCCTGCATGGAGTCGCCCCGGCCGGGGAAGTGCTTCATGCTGGTCACCAGCCCCGAAGCGGTACAACCTTTGATCAAGGCACGGCTGCCGGCGGTAACGATTGCCGGATCAGCACCGAAACTGCGGGTGGAGATCTCCGGATTTTCGGGGTTGACATTTACATCGGATACGGGGGAGTGGATCCAGTCGATACCCAGAGCTTTAAGCTGTTTGGCCATAGCTTTGTAGAGCCGTTCCACCAGATCAAAGTCGCCAAGTCTGCCCAAACTCATGGCGTTGGGCGGGCTGATCAGGTAAGGAGCCGGGAAGTTGCTGGTAGCTCCTTCAAAGTCGGCAACGGTGTGCATGGGCAAACCATTGCGTTCGATACAGCGTTTTTTGTAGATATTGAGCTGCCGGGCAAACAGGTCGCCGGGGATGATGGGGGAAGGTATATCCACATCCAGAGTTTTTTCGCCCCACTCCAGAGGCAGATCCAGACTTTTGGGGTCGGCAGCCGGATCGGCAGCGTCTTTGGAAATGGAAGTCAGCCGGTAACGGGCATCAGCTTTGCGGGCACCATTTTGCGTGACCCGCAAACCGCCCAGACCGTACTGGTCGATAAAACGCAAAAGGGAGTTGTCGATAATGCTTCCGGTCCAGCCGAAAACCATTTTCTGGGCAACTTTTTCTTCGATGGAAAGTTGGGCGAGCATCTTGTCAAAATCCAGCTTGCAGCTCATAAAATATTTCTCCTTGGTTGGGTTGAATAAAAAGGTATTTGAGCGAATATACACCCGGGAAAAGTTATTTTCAAGCCATTGTGTTTAAATTACCGCAAATAAAACAGCTCCATGCAGGAAGGTTGAGGGTTTTTTTGTTGCGGTGCTTGTATTTATGGTGATCAAGGTGTATATTTTTGAACAAAGTTCTACAATATAAATACGGGAGTTGTTTTTATGAAACGAATCAAATTTTGGGCAGTTTTTGCTTTGCTCTTTATTTTGTCAGGCTTTGCTCCGGCGGGTGAGCAGCCTAAATATATCTTTCTTTTGATCGGGGACGGCATGGGGCCGACCATCCGGCAATATTACCAGCAGGAGTTTCCGGATTCCTCTCTGGAGAGCTTTCCGGTCAAGGTCATGACCGGAACGAACAATTATAAAAATGAAACGACCGACTCAGCGGCATCCGGCACTGCTATTGCCTGCGGAATAAAGACTTATAATCACGCTATCGGGGTAACTCCGGAGAAAAAGCCGGTCACCAGTCTGGCAAAGATTTTCCGTAATAAGGGTTACAGCGTGGGCATCATCACCAGCGTGGGCTTGAACGATGCCACCCCGTCGGCACACTACGCCAACCGCCTGACCCGCCGGGACTATGCGGGGATACTTTCGGATTTAGTGGCAAGCAACTTTGACTTTTTTGCCGGAGGCAGACTTCTGCTGCCGCCCAAATATCAGGTCAAAGAGTTTGAAAAACTGCTTAAGCAATGCAAATACCAGCTCCGCACCAGTTATGATTTCAGCGCCGATGCTCCCGCCAAACGGGTGGTTTATGTTGGCTCCATGAGCCCCGAATGGCCCGCATATCCCCAAAAACGGCATATTTTAAGCGAAACCATCAAGTTTGCTGCCGAAAAATTGAGCAAAAACCCCAAGGGCTTTTTTATTATGGCAGAGGGCGGAGCCATTGACGGCGGCGGTCACGCCAACGATCTGGCAATGACCATGCGGGAAATGCGGGAGTTTGATATTGCTGTAAAAACTGCTCTGGAGTTTTACAAAAAGCATCCCAAGGATACTTTGATCGTCATTACCAGCGATCACGATACCGGCGGTATGAATATAGATAAGGTGGTGAAAAATTCTTTCTGGCAGAAGCAGGCAAGATATTCCGGTCTGGTGCAGAAAGATTTTGTTAAAATGCTCAAAAAATCCACCGATGAAGAATTGATCAAATTCCTTGCCCAAGAGTTTGCTCTGGAAAATCTCACCCCCGCTGAAACTGACGCTTTGCGGAAAGCCATTGCCATTGAGCGTGACCCTAAAGCCCGGGAAAAAGTGGTCTACCGCAGTATGTATGGCAGATATAATCCCGCTGTGGTCACCGCCCGCCGTTTGCGGGATGCCCGGCACGGGATCAGCTGGACTCATTTTTCCCACACTCCCCGCAAAGTCATCACCAACGCCGTCGGTGCCGGGCAGGATGAATTCAAATCTGTCAAAGAAAATACCGATATACCCCGTGCCATCAGCCGTGCCGCCTTTGGCGAAAACCTTATGGATAAAGCCAACAAAACATTGCCGGTGCTGACGGAAAAGGTCTTTGAAGAATACTTTAACTTTATAACCGCAACTCCGGAAAAACTGGTTTTTCGCTATGGACAGAAAGCGGAATCCGAACTGGAATTTTTCTTGAACGGTAAACTCATTACCCAACGCAATGATCGAGCCGGGCGGGTGGTGTTTGACAAACTTGCTCCGGCAACCGCATACGAAGTTGTCGTCAAACGCTCCGGCAAAGTTGTTGCTCAACGCAAAACGGTTACGCCCGTTGAGCCTCAAGGCAAGCTGCTGTTGAAAATGGGATTGGTCGCCGACCCCCACCTGTCACTCAAGCCTGATGTGCGTTACGGCAGATTGCACAGCAAAAGTATTGAAGCATTGCACAACGCCTTTGCCGATTTGAGCAATAAGTGCGACTTTATTGCCATGCCCGGCGATGTGACCGATGCCAGCACTGCTGAAGAGATGAAAGCGGTGGCTGATTTGCTGAAAAAGTTCCCGAAAACCAAAGTTTACGCCGTCCCCGGCAACCACGATTTGATGGAACGCAAAGCCTTCGGCAAATTCTGGAAGAAAAACTTCGGCAGTGCCCGCTTGGAAAAGCAGGGCAATATCCAGATACTTTTGCTGGATACCTGGAACGGTAAACTTACGGACAAGCCGGAAAATATCAGGGCCATCGAAGCTCTCGATCCGGCAAAACCGGTGATCATATTCAGCCATTTTCAGCTGACAGCCAGCGTAATGATCAAGATCAAGGACAGTTTTTTGCGGGACGATCCGGCGGCAGAAAAATATTTGCAGAAACTTGCCTCCATGCGGGGCATGATTTTAGTGGGCCACAAAAATATTGCCGTTACTGCCAAACTGGGCAAGCTCGTGCAAATCAATCTGCCCCAGCTGACCCAGTTTCCTGCCGGATATATCTATGCAAAAGTCTATACTGACGGCGTACTTTTGGAGTTTTGCCCGGGGCTGGATGAGTTCTTTGATGAATACAGCCGTATAAGGAGCGTACTTTTTACGCAGAACGCCGCCCGCCGGGATAAGTTCAGCTTGCCGGTCTGGAATGCCTTTTACCCTATGGATTTGAAATAAGTTTTTAAGGAGTATTTTACGATGTCTGCAACAGTTTTGAGCGATGGATCAATGCGGAAAAAGAAGTTTTTCATCCTTTTCTGCGGTATATTGATTTTTTTCCTGACCAGCATGGCAAAGGTTTTGATCCCAGCCACGATTTTTCAGGATCTGTTGAAAATGAATATGGATGTGACCCGGATCGCTTCGCTGGGGGCGGCGTTTCTTTACTCCTATGCGGCAAGTCAGCTGGTCATGGGCTGTTTCTCTGACCGTTACGGCGGGGTGCGGATATTGCTTATCGGGGGAAGCATGTTTGCCGGCGGCACGATCATTTTTCCTTTGATGGAAAATTATTACCTGATGATCCTTTTCCGGATCATAACCGGTTTTGGAGCCGGGACGATCTTTCTGGGCGTAGCCAAACTGCTGGGCGATCTCTTCCCCGGCAAATTCAGTATGGCGTTGGGGGTGGTGCTGCTTTTCAGCTACTTCGGACCCACTACCGGCACTGTGCCTATGGTCAAACTGGTGGAAGCCTGGGGCTGGCAGTGGGCGATGATCCTGCCGGGGCTGGTGGCGCTGGTGCCGCTTGGGGTGATCGTTTGCACTATGCAAGGTACCATCAAACCGGTCACTCGCGGGCAGACGCTGGAACCGTTGACCGTTATGGTGAAAAACTCAAAACTCTGGATAACTTGTTTTGCCTGTGCGGCGGTTTACGGCACTTATTACGCTATGGTCGGGCAGATCGGTCAGAAAATTTTTGTTGACCTTTTTAAGTTCACTTCCGGCAAAGCGGCACTGTGCATCATGGTTTTGACCGTGATCGTGGCGGTAAATAATGTGGTGGGCAATGTTATACTCAAATTTTTCGGCAACCGCCGCAAACTGGTCATCTTGCTGGGTACGATGCTTTCGCTTTCGGGGGTACTGCTGGCAAAGTATGTATTTTCGGCATCGCTTTCGGGATGGTGGTTTATGGCGGCGGCGGTATGTACGGCGTTTCCGGCAGGGTTTTTCTCGATTTTCAGCACGGTGGCAAAAGAGCTTAACGACGAAAAATATATGGGTATGTCGGTAGCGTTCATCAACTTTATGGCGTTTGTCTTTATCTCTTTGTATCAGAATATTACCGGGTATGTGCTTAAAGCCTTTCCGCCGCCGGAAGGTTCGCTGGCGTTTCCGCTGGCGGCTTATCAGGCTGTTTACACCTTCTTTCTGATCGGGGCAATAGTAAGTTTGACCGCCTCGCTTTTGATGCCCGAAACTTTCCGTAAAAAATCCAACTGAAATTCAAATAGAGGAGCTTCTACTATGGCAGAAAATTCCATGACCTACGCCGCACTGACCAGTGCCGGTAAAGAAAAATATCTTTTCAGCAGCAAATGTAAAATTCAATACCCCGAGGGCGAAGTTGTGGAGTGGTACGGTTACCGGCGGCACAACTTTGAGCTTGAGGGCTGCAAAGGTTTTATTGTAGAACCGCCCCATCCGGCACCGGGACTGCCCTGGAGCTGGTGTTTGCAGTGGGCAGAGGCGTTTGTGCCGAGAACTCCGGCATTGCAGCTGCTGGAACGGGGATTCCATCATGTTCATATGGATGTATTTTCTACATATATGAACGATGAGGGCGTAAAAAAGCTGGAAAAATTCTACGATCTTTTGCAGAGTATGCATTTTGATAAAAAAGCCGCCCTGATCGGCATGAGCTACGGCGGGCTTTTCTCCCTGCGGTGGGCGGCAGAACACCCGGAAACGGTGGGAGCGATCTATCTGGATGCTCCGGTGTGCAGTTTGTCTTTTACTGCCGAAAGAGTGTTGGATGCCAGTTTGCCCTCGCTGAAAACTTTTCTGGAAGGCGAAACCGCCAAACACTTTAAGGCTTATAATGTAAACACTCCGGAAGAGTTGAGAAATCACCCCAAAAGTCCGCTGAATAATTATCAACCTATCGCCGAAGCTCAAATACCCATTCTGGCGATCCGCAGCGGTCAGGATCAATCGGTGATCCCCGAAACCAATATTGATATTTTTGCGGAAAGATTGAGTGCCGCGGGGGGCAATATCCAAGTCATCCGCCGGGATCTTTACGGCCACCACCCCCACGGGCTGGACGACCCCACGCCGCTGACCGGTTTTATACTCGATCATTACCCCGAATTCAAGGCGTAACCTGTTTATAAGCGCAATCCATTTTGATAAGAGTGGGCGTGCCGGGCGTTCACGCAGCAATACCCCGGCAACAGCTTTGCGGCAGGTTTTGTCCGACTTGTCCGACCAGTCCGACCAGTCCGACTTTTACTTGCACAACTGTTTGGTTATGTTCACAGCGTTGGTTATACAGCTGGCTATCTTATTTATATCCAATGTGGCAATGGTATCCAGCGGGGTGTGGAAATCCTTGAACTTGGCGTGGCTGTTGAACCAGAGTGTAGGTATGCCCAGCTTGTCAAAATTTTTGTCATCGCCAGCCTTTTTTATCGGCAGAATGGGGTAAACGGTGTCAAAATCATTGAGCAATTCTTTTCTGCCCACATGCAGAACTTCTTCCGCCCAGGCAATGCCTACACTGTCAAAGTTCATAAAAAATTCCCACTGCCGGTCGGCGTGATCTCTTACATAGGCTTCGCTTCCGGCAGGGTAGCCGGGAGTTATGCAGTATTCTTCGGCATCAAAAGAGACAAATTCCAGCGTGTATTCTTTTAATTCATCTTTGAGCAATCTTGCCAGCTCCAGTATGCATGCCACGCCTGAAGCGTTGTCGCACGCCGCCTGACCGATGGGGGCACCGTCGTGATGAGCCCCAAAGATTATCCGCTTGCTGCCGGTGCCGGGTCGGATCGCTGCTACATTGTAAGAGTTTCCGGGAAAAGTGTTTGCATCAATAAAGAGCTTGTAATGGTGGTGGCGGTTCCGGGCAAGATAGTAGGCACCTTCTTCGGAAACAACTGCTGTCCCCAGCGTTTGCAGATCCGGTGAACGCTGGATCTTGGTGCTTGCAGCACAAGTGGTGTGGTAGGTTGAATCGCTGATAAAAACCGCTGCCGCCGCGCCCAGCTTATCCAGAGCTTCGGCAATGCCGTTTCTGCCCCGGATATCGGCGCCTTCGCTGAAAAACTCCACCACGCAAAGTTTATCTTTTAAATCAATATCGTTCAGATTTGCCAAATCTTTATCGGTAAGCCATACCGGAACTCCGGAAACATTGCAGCTTTGAGAAAAAAAGCAGGGTAAGGCGGTGGGTACTTCGCAGCAGCCGTTGTCCAAATCGGCAAAGACCATGCCCCGGTAATCCCAGTTGGTGGTGGGAAAAGCTTCCTGTTTTACATCGGTGTAACCGAGGCTGCGGAATGTTTTTTCTATATAGTCAGCAGCGGCTTTCACCCCCGGTGAACCCACATGGCGGCTGGGCACCAGACAAATTTCCTGCAAATGTTTTTCAATATTTTTTACCAGTTTATCCATTGTTCAATCCAACTCCATAAAATAGGTCGTAGAATCAAGGTGTTTGGTAAAACCCGCCCGTTCGTAGGCTTTGCGGGCGGGTTCGTGAGCGTGATCCATGCCGGTTGTGACTTTTGCGACTTTTACTCCGGCAGTGCGGAATTTTTCCAGCACAAACTTATACATGGTTTGCCCGATACCCTTCAAACCGGTGCCCGGTTTGGCGGCATTGTTGCATATTTCAGCAAAGTCCCCCTCGATCTTGTAAGTTATAAAGCCCACGACTTCGCCATCATGTTCGCAGACAAAAATATCATACAGCTTGCTGTCGATCTGCCACTTGACCTGCAACCCTTTGCTTTTATCGTCGCCATCGGGATTGAGCATATCGGCAATGCGGTCGCCCAGAGCGGCACGGGACATCTTGCGGATCTCACGCCAGGAAGCGTTGGCAATATCCATAACTTTTTTCAGATCAGAATCTTGATATTCACGCATCAACATAACTGCACCCTTTCTTTGCTTGCATTATACTCTGGCACAATATACACTGCAAAAACGTGTTTGTAAATGGCTAATTCACAAATTTTTTTACCAATTCCCTGAAATATGACGATGTATACCCTGTTCACAGCAGCTATGATATAGTATCAAACGGCAAACATAGTACAGAATTTTGCTGTATCAGTTACTTTTCTGTGGATTTTTCTTTATCCACCGCTTCCAGCTGGACTTTATCTGCCAGCGACATATTACCTTCCACACGGCCGTCATCCAGCGGATTGATGATCCGGGTATTCAAGTCACGGAACATCTGACGCAAGTCGATGAATCCGCAAATGCCGAACCAGAACGCCGTAATTGTTGCCATTGAACCCGGAACCAGCAGAAATACCACCAGAAAGTATATACCCCAGTATTCCATCGGCCACGGCTGGTAAAGGTTCCAGAAAATCGGCATCAGGAAGGCAAAACCGAATTTGTAGATGATCGAATAACTGAAATAACACCAAGACAATACTTTATCGCCAGTGCTGTATTCCGGTGTGATGCCAATCAATTTGTTGTAGAGATTGTGCCGCGACCAGGTACTGGTAAGTTCACGCTTTTCACCCAGTGAATATTTACCGCGATGCAGCATCCGTTCCAGATTGAAGTTTTCTTTGAAGGTTATCAGCGAAATCACCCAGTAGAGCAAAAGCGAGGTAAGCATGGTAATAAAATACCATTCGTAGCTGTTGATGGGGCATTTTATTGCATCCATCTGCCAGACAATATAGGGATTGAACGGCTTGGATACAGTTTCCAGAAAACTGCCTACGGCATTGACTCCGCCGATTTTTTCCAGCCATGGGTAGACCACAGCAGCCCAGTTCCGCTGTACCAAAGCTCCGCCCAGAGCCATAAACATGCCGGTCAGCAAGCAGACCCATGCGCCGGCAGTATTGCCTTTTTTGCTGTAAAGACCAAAGACGATCACCGGTCCGCAGCCGCCCAGCCACATGGTAGTCACCAGTGTCACATAAAGCTGGATATAGTCCAGTTGCGCCATAAAACTGGAACCGATAAAGAAAAATACCCCGATAGCGATTGCCACCCAGCGAATCATCCACATATGCTTTTTGGGGGTAAGAGCACTTTTACGCAATGGCAGGATCACATCCTGACTGATGGTGATCGCCGCACTGAAGATCCGGCTGTCGTCAGTCGATACCATCAGCAGCACCATCAGCACGCAAAACAGCCCCATAAAACCGCTGGGCAGCATGTTCCGCAAAGTTACCGGCATCAGCAGCTGGTAGTAGAGCGAACGGAACTCCTGAAACATTGCATTACCTTTGCCTTCATTGCCGCCATTGAGGGCATTGTTGCTCAAAGTTGCTTTGCCTGCATTCAGATAACGCGTGTCGATATTTTCTTTGTCCGAAAGCGGTTTATCCACGCCGATATTCTGTTTTTGCACCGGCAGTTTTGCTATATTCTGCACTACAGCTTTACGCAAAGCAGCATCGCTTATTACTTCCTCTGCCACTTTGCCGGTCAGTTCTACGCGGATAGCATGGGCTTTGTCGCTGAAATCACTATGATTGAGCATGGTGAAAATCGCCACCGAAACGAGCACATAAAATACTGTACCGATCGCTTGCCGCCAGGTTCCCAGCAGCGTTGCCATTTTTTGTTCATGCGGCGAACGGGCTGCACTGGACGAGCCGCCGGAACCTGTCCAGCTGGCACGGTGCAGAAAACTTGCCATGATCGATACCAGCAGAAAGAAAAAGTTGAAGTCACGCAGATTTTCTATGTTGTAAGGGTCAAGGAAACTTTCCCCTGCCGCCCGGTCTGCCATCACCGGCATTATCTGATCGGCCCACGAAAATTTGATCAGTACAAAGATCGCAAACAATGCCATCGCCGGATAACAGATAAATCCTTGAATAGTATCGGTTACAATAATTGCCAGCGCGCCGCCGATACAGATAATGGAAATCGCCAGGATCAACACCACCAACATAATAAAATGGAAGGTGGAAATATTGAAGCCGCACAGCGTAAAATGCCCCGGCAGATCCAGAAAGTAAATGAAAAATCGTGCCGCCAGTGCCGGCATGATCATATTGGCTAATAATTCAGACAGACTGCGTAAGGCGGCGGCAAAAATACGGAATTTCCGGCTGTAACGCATTTCAAAAAACTGCCCGATACTTTGCGCTTTAGTTTCCCGGAAGCGGTAAGTACAGTAGCCGAACAACCCCATGAGCACCCCGATAGGTAAGGTTATTGAAGTCCAGAACGCCAGAGCAAAACCGGTTTTGTAGTGTATTTCAACATAAGCCACCAGACCTATGATCGAAAGCGAACCGGCAATATCACCTATTGAGATAACATACCGCCCGCAAACCCGTCCAGCCGAGAGGAATGCTGTTACATCTTTGAGATAACGCCTGGTGTATACCCCCATGTAAATAACAAATGCTACCGGGATAATTACGATCAACCAATCGTACCATTGCATCATAGTTCTATTCCTTTATTCAAATCCTTTATTCAAATTAGTTTTTTTTATTCTTGCGGCATGATGTTTTCTTCGATCTTCCGGAATCTCCAGTCGGCTGGAATCAGCCGCTCAAGAGTTATGGGTTCACTCATCTTGCCGAAAGATTCAATGGCGTAAATGCTGATTTTGTGCACTTCTCCGGCTATAAGCATATCGTCGGGCAACTTGAAGAACATGCGTTTGGCCTGATTGCATTTCAGGCGGTAAAAGTCAGAAATATAGTCCACACTTTTTACGGTTCGATAAACCCCGTTTGCATCTTTCCGTGCCGCTTCGATCCGGTAATACTGCACAAGGTCTTCGTGTTTTGCCGCTTCAAAAATAGCGTAAACAAAGCCGTAGTCGTACCGCAAAACAAATTCGGCGTTGGCTGGAAAGGTGGGGGCGGTGCGTCCGGCGGAGCGTTTTGCTATGCCGTATTCCGGGTTTGCCGGATCGTAGGGCAGGGCGAAACTCCACACTTTATCGGGCTTGATCTCGCAAAAGTCCTCCACATTATAGCGGTGTATATCGATATGGTCAGCAAAGACTTCCATGTAAAGAGCCTGCACCACTTCCCGGGCAAAGGGCACTATGCTGTTGCAGACATTGAATAAGTTTTCGGCAACACAGCCGTAACTTAAAGTTGAGGTGGTAAAAGCGGTAAATTCATCTTGCCAGATGCACCTTTCATCTTCCAGTGGGTAGTGGGTGTGCCCGGAGATGGAAACAACCTGCGGATATTGGTTGAAGAGTTCCCGCAACGCCTCTTTGCCCGCTTTGTTCCAACTGCCCGACATGGTGTTGGCGGGAGGAAAGTGGGAAATCACAAAAATCGGTTTTTCAGCATCCCGTTCTGCGGCGGCTTTCAGCTCCACAGCGAGTTTTCCGATCAGCTCGGGAGTGTAGTCGCAGTTGATATTTTCTGAAAGTGTTATAAAGTCATAACCCTTGATCACAGTGTGGTATGGGTTTTCATGGGGTATTTCCATTTTTTCGCAAAAACGCTTGAAGAGAAATTCCATATTGCCGGGTTGGTTGCGATCCCGCCCCCAGAGATCGTGATTTCCGGCACAGGCTATCTGTACTGGCTGCGGATCAGGGAAATACTCTTTGCACAGCTCTTTGTAGAGCGTAAAAGCTCCGGGATATTCGCCCAGATCAGCGAGGTCGCCGGGCATGAGGATGATTTCCGGATTTTTCGGACTTAAAATTTTAAGAGCTTTTGCCAGATTGCTCATGCCCCAATCTTCCCGGACATCATAGCACTGACTGTCGCTAACTATACCGATTTTCAGGATGGGTTCCATAATATTGTTCCTCTGTTATTTGTATTCAGGCAGCATGTCGCCGTGGGCGGCAAACAGTTCATCGCACATTTTTATTATATCGTCAATACTCAATTCAGCAGCGGTATGCGGGTCGAGCATAGCTGCCTGATAGACCGTTTCTTTCTTTCGGTCAAAGGCGGCATCCACTGTGAGCAGCGTGGTGTTGATATTGGTCATATTAAGTGCGGCACACTGGGTTGGCAGCTTGCCCACAAATTCGCCCCGTATGCCATTACCATCGGCAATACAGGGTACTTCCACCACCGCTTCCCGGGGCAGATTGGTTATATAGTTATCGTTCAAAACATTGCCGCCGAAGCGGTAAGGTTTATTGGTCACAATAGCTTCCATGATCCCCGAACCGTACTCCCGGGAGAGGGTGTGGCTCTGGACGGGGTTTGCCAGAATAGCTTGGTATTGCTCTTTCCACTTTTTGATTTGATTGACGCACCTTCTGGGGTATTCATCCAGCGGTATATTATATTCTCCGATCAATTCCGGGTAGCTGCGTTTGATCCAATAGGGCATGTACTCGGCACTGTGTTCGCTGGATTCGGTAACATAGTAGCCGAATTTGTTCATTATTTCCAAACGGACTATGTCGTAGTGCTTGTTCTCTTTTGTCTGCCGCATTTGGGGGACTTTTGCTTTGGCTTCTTCCCGCAATGCCGGATAAATATCCACGCCGTTTTCGTCGTAAAGTTCCAGCAGCCAGCCCTGATGATTGATTCCGGCAGTCTTGAACTTGTAGGGCATTTTTTCAATATCTTCGAGTTTGCCGTGTCCCAGACTGGAGAGCAGTGCCGCCGCACAAACCTGTACCGAATGGCACAGACCAACGGTTTTTATGGAACTGCCCCGGAGCATGGCACCGGTCAGTGCTGCCATAGGGTTGGTATAGTTAAGAAACCACGCATCGGGGCAGACTTCCTGCATATCATGAGCAAAGTCCAGCATAACCGGAATCGTCCGCAACGCCCGGAAAATTCCGCCGATACCCAAAGTATCGGCAATAGTTTGCCGCAAGCCGTATTTTTTGGGGATCTCAAAGTCGATCACCGTGGAGGGTTCGTAGCCGCCGACTTGAATGGCATTGACCACAAAGTCAGCTCCCGCAAGGGCTTTTTTCCGGTTTTCCACCCCGCAGTAACACTCGAACTTCATGCGGTTTTGGTTGATGCTGCCATTGAGGGCGTTCAAAAGGGTCAAAGACTCCTGCAAGCGTTGAGCATCTATATCGTAAAGTGCGACCGTTGAGCTGCTTAACGCCGGTCGGCACATGCAGTCGCCCACGATGTTGCGGACAAAGACGCTGCTGCCGGCACCCATAAAAGCGATTTTAGTCATAGTTCTCTCCATGTTGGTTTTGGTATTTAAGATACAGCTTTTGAGCATAAAAACAAACCTTTTTACTGTTCTTTCGGTGAATATTTCAGTTTTTTTTGCAAATATTACAAGTAAGTTATGGAGCAAATTTGAAAAAAAACTTTTTAATAGTATAATAATGTTGGTTGAATCTGTATTGAGGGGGAGTGTTTTATATGCCTGTTATACCAAGTATCGGAGATATTTTTTCCGGATGCCAGATCCTTGCCAAGTGCGGCAGCGGAGCTTATGGCATAACTTTTCTTGCCCGCAACCCGTTAGGGCAGCAGGTCATTATCAAGATCGTCGGCAATCTGAACAGCGGCGAACGGGAGCTTGCCGGTTTGCGCAACTATATGCTTGTAGCCGGTAAGCACCCCAATTTACTGCAAATTCACCACATCGGCGAACACGAAGACGGCTTCTATTACACTATGGAAGCTGCGGATAATATCGGCTCTGAAGATAATTATATACCAGCTACTTTAGGGAATCTGTTCCGGCGGCATAAACAATTTACTCCCGACGAAGCAGTAAAAATCATCCGGGAGCTTGCCGCCGGATTGAAAGTCATGCACGAAACCGGCTTGATCCACCGGGATATCAAGCCCGATAATATAATATTTGTGAATGGCAAACCCAAGTTGAGCGATCCCGGGCTGGTGATAACTATGGGCGAAAATGCCTCCTTTGCCGGAACTCCCGGCTTTATTCCGCCGGAACTGCTTACCGGGGGCGGTATGGTGGATCATAAAGCGGATATTTACGCTTTGGGCAAAGTCTTTTACTGTCTGGTCACCGGCTTGCCCGCCAAGTGTTACCCGGAACTGCCGGTAAATATGCGGATCGATGTCTGCCGTCAGCTCTACCCGGTTTTGACCAGATTGTGTAACAGCAAGCCGGAAAAGCGTTATAAAGATATTGACGAATTATTGAACGGCTTGCCGATAGCTTTGGAAAAACCCAACTGCTTTGAGCGTATCTACGAAGATTTCCGGGGCTGGAAACAGCTTTTCCAACGCCAATATTGCATTATCAAATATACATTGCTGGGAGTAATTGCTGCGGTGGTATTGGGGATCGGTACTTTTTATTGGCGGCAACATCAGCTTCAAATCCGGGAGGCAGAAGTTTGGGCTGCCTTTCAGGATTTCCGGAAAATAAATCAAGAGCGGCGGGATTTGGAACTTTTGCAGTTCAAAGTTTATCTGCCGGAAAAAACTAATCAATACACGCGTTTGCAGGTAAAACTGCATAAGGCTGAAAAATCCCGCGATCCCCGGCTTGCTTTCAAGGCAATGAAAGAGTTGGAAAGTTTTTTAACTCATTGTGCAGCAGAACTTCTACCCAAACTGCCGGAAAACGCAGGCAGTATAGCAGCCGGGGAGCAGGCGGTCGGGGCAATGTATGGATTTCTTGCTTCTCCGCTGGCTGAATATCTGCCGGAAGATAAAAAGGCAGCTTTACGGTCTGCTCTTGATAAATTCAAAAAGAAATTGTATGCCAACTCGAACGGTTTGCGGTGCGGCAGAGATTGGGATAATATGCAGTATTATTATATGCCGCTGAAATTCCTGCCGCCGGGAGCTGTATTTATGCCCCACACCGGCAAGTCAGTAAAAATACCCTACCACTTCTGGATCGGTAAACACGAAGTTATCAGCGAAGACTTTGCTCGAAAAATCGGCATATCCCCGCAAATGAGTCCCGGCGGCAGCAATCCGGTGGAACGGATAAGTTGGAATGATGTGCTCTATTATTGCTGGAAACTTACCAATCTGCTGAAAGAGCAGAATATTTTGCCCGAAAATTACATTGTCCGCCCACCTACTGAAGCTGAATGGCAGTTTGCCGCCGACAACGGCTGGCTGGGCAAAGATACAACACCTTTGATTGAACGGGCCAATATTGCGGTAAATTCCCAAAAACGCACCTGGTCCGCCCGCCGGATGAAACCCAACAAGCTGGGCATATATGATATTTACGGCAATGTTGCCGAAATCGTTCAGCCCATTGAACCGACTGCCATGCAAAATAGCGTGATCGTCCGGGGCGGTAGTTTTACCGGCAGCGAAAAAGATTGCTATAAGCGTATAGAATATTTGAAATATCAGAATATACCCTACAATATCGGTTTCCGCATAGCCGTTGCTCCCGGCAGTATGGATTACTTTGACCGGGAGTTCTTTCTGGGCGGTGCCGTGCAAGCCAGCTTGCGGGGCAAAGTCTACGAGCTTTTGGGTGCAAATGTTGGCTCTTTTAACTGGCACCGGGCAAAAGATCTCTGCACTTTGCTGGGTGGAGTCCTTGCCGAAGTCGAAGATGCCAAACATCTTGCAGAGATCCGCAAAGCTTTGCCCCTGACCGGTAAGTGGGAGACTTTTCTGGGCGGGACCCGGATGGATGGCAAGTGGTTGTGGGATTCCAGCCGCCGCCCCATAAACTTTGGCAAATGGCGTAAAGCCAAGCGTCAGAACGATGAAAAACATCTGACTCTGGTTGGCAATTTATGGGATCGCGCCAAACACCGCAGTTCAGGAATATTGCTCTGCCAGTGGAGTGAAAAATCCTACGATCAACGCAACCGCCAACTGGTCAGCGGCCAAAAGCTGCCCTTTGAGTTATGCCGGTTCGACTATCAGGATCGGCGGTATATACTCTTTGCTTTGAACGGTCACTGGCTTACTGCCAAACGAATTTGCGAACTGCTTGGCGGCACCCTTGCCATAGCTGACCGGGAGGATATCAAAAATGTATTTGTAAAAAAGTTGGCATCCTACCGCAATCACCGTATCTGGCTTGGCGGTTACCGCAAACGCGATAACTGGTACTGGCTCAACGGCAAAGTCGCCGCCGTTCCGCTGGAAGAACGCACTTCGCGGTCTATCCCCACAGCCAATTTGAACTATATAAGCTTACATAACGACATACTGTACAACAGCCCGGCTCAATCCGGCTGTATGTTTTTGTGCGAATGGCGGCTCAATTCAGCTTCTTCGCACTGACGGTAATGGGCGATGAGCTGTTTGAGTTTTTTCAGACACCGGCTGCGGATAACATATATATTGTTAGGCGTTTTGCGGGTTACTTGAGCAATATCTTCCACCGGGCGTTTCTGCACTACTGACATATAAAAAACATTATATGTATCGGTATCAACAGCGAGTTGCAGATCTTCCAATGCTTTGGTAAAGATAAAATTACGCCACTCTTCCATATAAAGTTCGTCGATGCCGTCCGGGTAATCATCATCCGGAGGCATGGGCGGCGGCGGAGTTTGCCGGTTTTTGCGGAATATGCGTTCAGCCACATTATTGGCAAGCTTGCCCAGATATTTCCGGAAAGCCCCCGGCTGTTGAGGATCCGAGAGATATGAATCAACTTTTTTCCAGAAAATCACCATTACATCGATCATAAGATCGTCGCACTCTTCCGCCGTAAGCTGGCGTTTTTCGCCGATGCGGCTGATCATGGCGGCATAGCGGCCGTAAAATTCGTGCCACGCACTTTCGCTGCCGGATTGGATCTCCCGCAGCAACGAACTTTTAGTGGTCAGAGAGAAAGTCCCGCTCTGACTGATATTTTCCGATATTTCCATAACAATTTTCCCCGTTTTTCCCCTGAAAAATTTCATATTGGGTAATATTGCATAAAAATCGTATTATTCAAATAAAATATATTGTCCATATAAACTTTTTCTGAAAAAAATATACATTATTTGAAAAATTTTCTGCCGGTGATATAGTAGAACAGCAAAAATGGAGCAAATATATGAGTAAAGAAAATATTGCCAAACTTTATAAACTTCTGGAAACCGACCTGGTTTTGCGCGAAAAAGCCCTCTCTTTTCAGAAAATGTACGATCAGCAGGAACAGGTGATCGACGCTTTTATGGCATTTGCCGCCGATCTCGGCTACACCTTCACCTTTCAGGAATTCATGGAATACATGTACGAACACGCCGAATAATGGCGGGCGCAACTGGCAAAAATATGGGGCATCTTGTGGCGGCTTGCGAAAGTTCAAGCACTGTAAACTTCAGGCGGTTACCTTACAGGTAGCCGCCTGAAATTTCCAGCACTTGCCTTTTTCGCAATCCATCCCCAATCTTGCCCCATATTTTTGCCAGTTACGCCCTGTGGATCTGTTGGCTTGCAGGGTGGATATTACTTACCTTACAGGTAGCCGCCTGAAATTTCCAGCACTTGCCTTTTTCGCAATCCATCCCCAATCTTGCCCCATCTTTTTGCCAGTTACGCCCTGTGGAACTGTTGGCTTGCAGGGTATGGGAAAGTATGGGAGAGTATGGGAGGGTATGGGAAAGTATGGGAGAGTATGGGAGAGTATGGGAGTATACTGCCGCCTACACACAACACAGCCCCAGTTGGCGGCACGATAAACCCGTTATTTACCGTTATACTCCGTTCAGCCGCCATCTACCGTATTGCCCGCGTATGCGGAGAATTGCGGCATCCTCCTACGCCGGAGGCTACGGAGGACAAGCCAGCCGCCTACACACAACACAGCTCCAGTTGGCGGCAATCTTCTCATACCTTCCCATATCTTCTCATACACTCTCATACCATCCCATAAAAAGCCGCCATCAACCGCCTTGCCGGGCTTGCCCCGACCTCCGGCGGCAGTCAGCCGCCCGCTGCTTATTTTCACCACTTGGCGTTTTCGTCGTTATTCCGCATTTTGGTTATGGTGCCGGTGGTGGAGAAGCCGTTTACGAATGGTATAAAGAGTATCTCCGTATTATTTTCCAGCAACGCCTGCCGTTCGCCGGGGTCGAGAGTTTCCACCGTGTAGTCGCCGCCTTTTACATAAACATCCGGCGCCAGAGCCGCCAATTCGGCGGTGCAGCGTTGGGCGTCAAAGATTACCGTGGCATCCACCGAAGCCAGTCCGGAGAGGACAAAAGCCCGTGAATACTCATCGTTCAGCGGGCGGGTTGGCCCTTTGAGTTCCCGCACCGAGTTGTCGGAATTCACCAGCACCAGCAGGGCATCGGCCGCATTTCTGGCACTGTCGAGGTACTCCACATGTCCCCGGTGCAAAAGGTCAAAGCAGCCGTTGGTTACAGCCAGTTTTATGCCTTGCCGCCGCAAAGCTTCACGCCACTCCAAAGCGTCAGCCAAACTCATAACTTTGTCGCCGGGATAGATTCTGTTTTCTTCACTCATAAAACAGTTTCTCCAGTTATGAACCCGGCTGCAAAGTCAGCAGAAATTCTATATTGGTACGCACTTTTTTGAGCTTGGCTACCAGTAGTTCCATAGCTTCTGCCGCCGATGCTCCATTCAATGCCTTACGCAATATCCAGAGCTTTGCCAATTCGTCCGGGTGCAGCAGCAATTCTTCCTTACGGGTACCGGAAAGCTCCACATTGATCGCCGGATAGACCCGTTTGTCTGCCAGCGAGCGGTCAAGGTGCAGTTCCATATTGCCGGTGCCTTTGAATTCTTCAAAAATCACATCGTCCATGCGGCTGCCGGTGTCGATCAAGGCTGTGGCGATAATGGTCAGACTGCCTTTGCCTTCGATGTTGCGTGCCGCACCGAAAAAGCGTTTAGGTTTGTGCAAAGCGTTGGCATCCACCCCGCCGGTAAGGATCTTGCCGCTGTGGGGCTGCAAGGTGTTGTATGCCCGGGCCAGACGGGTGATGCTGTCCAGCAAAATCACTACATGTTCGCCGTATTCCACCATGCGTTTGGCTTTTTCGATAACCATTTCGGCAACCTGCACATGGCGTTCCGGCGGTTCGTCGAAGGTACTGCTGACCACTTCGGCATCCACACAGCGTTCCATATCGGTAACTTCTTCCGGGCGTTCGTCGATCAGCAGCACGATCAATTTTACATCGTCGTTGTTTTTGCGGATGCTGTTGGCGACTTTCTGCATAAGAACGGTTTTACCGGTACGGGGCGGAGCTACGATCAGACCACGCTGCCCGCGGCCGATGGGGGTAACCAGATCTACTACCCGGGTGGAGATTTCGTTGGGGTCATTTTCCAATATCAGCCGCTGGGTGGGGAAGTAGGGAGTAAGGCTGTTGAAAGGAATGATATGTTTTTTGCGTTCGGGTATATCGTTGTTGATGGTTTCCACCTTGAGCATGGCAAAAAAGCGTTCTTTTTCCCGGGGGGTGCGGATCTGACCGGCGACAAAGTCCCCGGTTTTCAACGCAAAACGCTTGATTTGCGACGGGCTCAAATAAATATCTTCGCTGCAAGGCAGGTAGTTGTAATTGGCTGAACGCAAAAAGCCGAATCCTTCCGGCAGCACTTCCAGATAGCCGCAACCATACATCTGACCGCTTTTTTCCGCATTGGCTTTAAGGATGGCAAAGACCAATTCATGCTTTTCCAAAGCTCCCACGCCTTCAATGCCCAGATCTTCTGCCATCTTGGAGAGTTCGGGCATATCTTTAGCTTGCAGTTCAGCAATGTTGATCGAGGGCGCTATGTAGTCGCGCTGGAACTGCTGACCGGGATTCTGATTGGGATTCACATTGCCTGCCGGAGCTTCGGCAGGGCGGGGGTCATTGTTGTAATTGGCGTTATTATTGTAATTACCGTTGCGGCGGTTGTTGTTGCGGTTGTTGTTATAGTTGCCGTTGCGGCGGTAATTATTATCCCGGTTGTCGTTGTAATTTTCGCTGTAATCTTCGTAATCCATGAACTCCCGTTCACGCTCACGGTTCAATGCGGCTTCGTATTCATCGGCTTCGTTGCGGGGAGCACGGTCATTGCGCTGATAATTTTCGTCGTAATTATTGCGTTCACGCCGGTAATTGTTCCGCTGATTGTTGTTGTGCTGGCGTCTTTGCTGCATGGGGTTACGGAAACGCTGCTGGGGCTGACCGTTTTCTGCAACCTGATTTTCCGCAGCCGGAGCTTCCACCGCAGCCGGAGCCGGAGTTGCCGGGATTTCTGCCGGAGTTGGAGCCGCAACCGGGGCGGGTGCCGCCGGTATTTCTGCCGGAGTTTCAAGTGCTGGTGTTTCGGCAGCTTTCACCGCATTTTTGCGGGGTCTGCCCACCCGTTTTACCGGAGCAGCCGGAGTTTCAACTGCCGGAGCTGCTGTTGCTGCTGCAACTGCTTCCACAGCTTTCTTCGGTGGTCTGCCGCGGCGTTTGGGGGCAGGGGTTTCGATTGCTGCTGCGGCAACCGGCTGTTCTTGCATTTCTGACTTTAATTCTTCACTTTTGCTTGCCATAAAAGCTCCTTTATTTTTATAATATTTCAAAAAATATTCAATTTTTTTACAATACTCCGGCATTGTTCTTCCAGTTGTTTCAAAGTGCCGGTGTTGATTATGCCGTAATCGGCGGCGGCGAGTTTTTTATCCGGGTGCCACTGCAAGCGTTCCCGGCGGGAACACTCGGCGTGATCCCAGTTGCGGGCGGCCAGCCGTTGGCGGCGAAGTTCAAACGGACTCCAGATGCAAATGATTTTATCGCACAAATTTTGCATCTCTTTTTCAAACAGCAAAGGTATTTCCATAATTACCGGTTCTGGTTTTGAGCGGTAAAAACTTATTTTTTCAAATAAATACGGTGTAACGATGCTTTCCAGAAAAGCCAGATCGTTTTCGTCCCGGAAAACTATATTGCCCAGTTTTTTCCGGTCGATCGTTCCATTATCGTCCAGCACCGACGGCCAGCGTGCCGCCACTTGGTTTATACCTTCAGTTGTGGTATAGAACTCATGGCAGATTTTATCGGCATCGGTACAGGTGATGCCCAGGCGGGAAAAACACGCCAGAGCAGCACTTTTGCCGCACCCGATTCCCCCGGTCAAAGCAATAAACATAGAAAAAAATCCGTAAAGCAGTTGTATTGTTCCGGAAAAAACTACAAACACAGCAGCCTGAACATGGAAATTCACCGATGAATAACGAACAGGGGTTTTCCGGAAAGTTTGTCAGCAATAAAAAAACTCACACTTTTATTTGACAACTTATTTGCGATAAAAGTTGCCTTGCTCTATATTATACAGCAAAAATTATAATATTGCAAATAAAAATGGATTTTTTTTCAGGTTTTGACTATGAAAAAGGCACATGTTGTTGAGAAAAAGCGGTTATACAGCGGAAAATTTCTGGCACTTGAACTTTTAACTTACGAACACGATGACGGCAGATTGCTTACTTGGGAGGCGGCAATGCGTAACCCTTCGGTTTCTGCCGTGATGATATTACCGGAAATCAAGCCGGATAATGAAATAATCGTCATCCGCCAATTCCGCCCCCCCACCGGCAAATACACCTGGGAAACTCCCGCCGGTTTGATCGACCCCGGCGAAGACCCCGCCGTTGCCGCTTTGCGGGAATTGAAAGAGGAAACCGGCTACTCCGGCAAACTGACGAGGCTGCTGCCGCCCAGTTACAGCACCGCCGGATTGACCGGCGAAAGCGTTTACATGGCGTTTGTGGAGATCGACGGCAAAGAGTATCCGCCGGAACGCCCGCTTGCCACGGACTTTGACGACAGCGAAAGTATAACTACTTACCGGATAAAGAAGTCAGAACTCAATGATTTTCTGTTGAATAAAATTTCTGAAGGCGACGGGGTGGATTCAAAACTGCTGCTTTACAGCGAGCTTATGCGGTAAAGCAGCAGTTGAAAATGCGATCATTTGAATTGATTGCGGACAAAGTCTTCGATCTTCTTTTGAGATTCTGCCGAAATCGAGTGGCTGCTGCGGTACATGTGGAAAATTTCTTTATTGTTTCCGGGTACAGCGTTATAAAGCGAATATACTGACGAGGGCGAACAGGTGGTATCCACAAAACCCACGCTTACCAGCACCGGTACTTTGATTTTGGAAGCAAAGACTGCGGTATCAAAGTAGCCGTAAACTTTATCGGCTTTGCCCCGCAAAACTCTATGCAGCTGGGGCCAGCCCGCCTGTCGTTGGTCTTTCCAGCCATCGTGGTCAGCCAATGCCGGAACACTGGCGGCGGCAGCTTTCACATTTTTGTTCAAATAAGCCAGCACAATAGCGGTGCCGCCGCCCTGACTGTTGCCGCAAGCAACCATCTTGCCATTGTATTCGGGCATTTTTGCCACATAGTCAGCGGCACGGCTCACTGCCAGCCACACATTGCGGTAAAGGTATTTATCGCGGTTGTCGGCGTTTTCTTTGAAATAATCTTTAGTTTTGAAAGATTTGCGGTATTCTGCATAGCGCTTCCGCTGCAAATTCATATTTTTTTCGGTGCGGAAGGTATGCACATTCATCCAAAGCTGGATGGAGGTTACTTTGTTTGCCAGATAAGGTACCGGATCGGTTCTGCCTGCTCCGGCTCCGGGAACACCGATCAATGCCGGATATTTGCCGGGTTTCGCCGGTACGCTGATAAAGCCGTCAATAGCACCGGTTTTGTCCGGAAATTTGACCAGTATGCGTGATACTTTATAGCCGGGGCGTTTGATATCGTCTGCCGGGGTCACCACGATTTCGGCATTTTTGAATTCTTCCAGACCTTTTGCCCAGAATTCATCAAAATCTTTGGGGATAACGGTCATGGTTTTGAGTTTTTCCGGCTCTACGGCAGCTCCGCCATTGGCAGGCAGCAATTTGTTGTTTTTCCATTTTTCCTGCTTGCCGTCCGGCTTTTTATACATGCCAGCTTCGGCAAAGATAAAACCGGGTCGGTCGAGTTTAGCGGTAAAAGTTGCCGGATTGTTTTTGGCAAAGTCAAGCATGATTTTTTTGAGGACTTTGCCCTGATTGGCTTTCAAAACCACCTGACAGGTTCCGGCGGCAAGCTTTTTATCTTTGCTCTCCCACGCCGTGGCGGTAAAGGTTACAGTTTCGCCAACTTTGTAGGTTTTGAATTCCGTCGGCATCATATCCAAACGGGCGGCGGCAAGCAGCAGGGCACTGAAGCTCAATACTGCGATCAGCATGGATTTTTTCATATAAACTCCTTTTTTGTTGGTTATTTATTAAAGTATTACAAATTCAAGTATTGCTCCAATTAAAATGGATCGACACATTTTTTCATTCTTTGATTTCAGGTTTTTTCCTGATCCGCAGAGCGGTCACCCCCCGGGGCGGTACGGGCACGGTAAACTCACTATCACTTGCACTCATCACCCGGCTGGGGAAGGTGCTGACGATTTTTTCCACTTCAAAGTTATACGGTACCGATACCGTGGTACGGGGACGGCCCCAAACTGCCATATTTTCCAAGCCGATCTCCACGGTGTTGTCGCTTAAAGTTTTGCAAAGGATATTTACCGGCATGTTGCTTGCTTTGATCCACGGGAATTGGCTCTTTGCCAGTTTGATGACCGCTTCGGCACCCTTTGTCCAGAACTCGTCGGCGACCTCTTTGCGGTAACGCTTTTCGCTGAAATAGCAGAACTTGTGATCCGGGGCAGTTTGAGTTGCGGTTACGCTTTCCACAGTTTCCACAGCTTCCACGCTGCCAGCGGCGATCACCAGCATTATGGAGTTATCGGTAAGTTTCCAGCCGGGAATATCTTTAAGCGCAGCGGCTCTGCCGCAAAGCACTACCGGGTAACGGTGGTTGGCAATAAGGTTATCGAGTTCCTCCTTTTCCCACAAATGAGCGGCGGGCACCAGCAGCATACCGGGTACTTTATGAGCATTTTTGCTGTGAACAAAACTCTGTACTGCCAAACCCTTGTCCATCAAGTTCGCCACTTGATCCAAAGCGGGAGTAAAGCCATCCTGCCAATAGTCGGAACGGTTATCCATATAGCGATCGCTGTAAACGGCAGTGATAACGCCCGCTTGTATTGGTTCATTATCAAAGACCACCCGCCAGCGTTCTCTTATATAGTCCCACTCGGATTTTTCGATGCCGTCTGCCAGACAGCAGAGAAAGCCGTCTGCGGCGCGCTGCAATTTACCTTGTTCATTGTAGATAAACATGTTGCCAAGTTTATACATCTCTTTTTCGTACCCGGTGGTGGCGTGGCGCAGATTGTCCCAGAATTCTTCCACATCCTTTATGCCGTGCAAGGAAATAAGTTTGAGTTCCGGCACAGCGGCTTTGATCTCGCCCAGTGCAGCGGCGTAAAAGTTGTGATAAAATGTGTTTTGCGGACGAATTGAATTCATGCCCAGCGCTACCGTTTCCACCACCATACCATCCAAGCCCAGCGCTGCCATCTTGCGGTAGTCCACGCCATATTCGGTTAGCGCATCAAAACAGCCTTTTGTCCACGCCGAATTGATAACGCCCTTGAAGTTGTTGCTGTGCAGTGCAGTCAGAACCTTGCCCCAGAACTGGCACCAGCGGCCGACCAGAAAGTTTGTCCACTCTTCAAAGCAGTTTTCCATTATCCATGTTTGCCGCTTCAGCAGTTCCGGCAAGCCGCAGGTTGGTTTTTCTTTTCCGGCATTGACGGCAGCCATGACCTCTTTCTGAGTTACGATATGCGGGATCTTTTCGCTGAAAAATTCCGGAATTTCCAGCTCCACAGCTTCCATAAACTGCCCCATCATGCTGTCGGAAAAATCCAGCTCGCAGATGTTTCCCGAACTCCACGGGCCCCAGCCGTCCGGCCCGTGCCAACCGGCAAAGCCGTAGTCCCGGCAGACTTCCACGATCTTGGGGATAATGTAATCTTCGAAGAGCGAGCCGTCTTTAAGTTGTGCAAGAGGATTGAGTTCTGCCCCACGCCAGATATTCGCCCAGCAGAGGCGGACTTCTTCGTGAGCGCTGATCCACTCTTTGGTGAATTTGTTTTCCATAAATACTGTAAAACATGAGCAATACACTTCCACCCCGGCTTGGGTCAAACCGGAAATAAGTTTTTTCAGGTCGGAGTCACGCCACTCCTGCCGCTTGCGCCGTTCGTTGCCCGGTTGGCCGCCCCGGGCGCAAATATCTGCGGGCAGCGTTCTTCCGGTGACAGCTCCGGGGTGGGAGAGAATAAAGTCGGGGCTGGAAACCAACAGACACATGCCTTCAGGGATAAAACCCAATTCATCCAAATAACCTGCCACGCCGCAATCGGCCGCTTCCCGGTCAAAAGCCAGCAGCTCTGTCCAAACCCAGGGGGAAAATTTACCTTTATACATGTTATCTACCTTTGAGCGTTATTGTTTTGTCCAGATCCTTGTGTTCAAATCAAGTTCTTCGACCAATTCCAGCAAATTGCTCACTTCGTACAAGGTTTTTTCCAATACGGCAACATTGGCAAGATTACCCCATGACGGCGGTTCCAGCCAGCCGGAACTGCGGGTAAGTGCCAATATCATATTGCTGTTGCTGAAAAGCACCCGGATCGGCGAGCTTTCGCAAGTTTGCACTTTAAGCAGCCGTTCCATAAGCTGGGGCGTTAATATATAGCGTGCTTCCATGGGGTCTTGGCTGTAAACGGCAAACTTTTTTTCAAATTCCGGATTTTCCAGCTTTACGAGTTTGCCGGATTCGGCGATGTTCATCTGCTGCAAAAAGTTGCCGATCAATTTGCCGAAAAATCTTTCGGCGGTATCCGGCAGAACGGCGGTGCGGCTATGGAAGTTTTTATTGAAGTCAGCAATAAAAATCACTCCCCGGAAAATCGTTGTGTAGTGAGTTTTGCCATCCTTATCCCGGTGCCGCTGCTCGATATGTACTTCGGCGGCAGTGATTTTTGTTTTGCCGATGGTGCCGGTCAAATGATCTTCGGAAGTGTAACGGTCAAAGCAGCCGAACAAATCAAAGCTGCGGAATTTGCTTTGCGAAAGCCCTTTATCGGGACTGAATTTCAAATCCGGCAGCAGGGCTTCGATCAGCACCGGCACAATTTCGCAGCGGTAAAACTTCCGGCGGTTGTGATTGCCTGATGTTATAACAACTGCCCCAATCACCATTCCGGCAATTGCACCGAATAAAACAACCTCATTTGCCCGGACAAAAAAGAGTATCGCCAAACTTACCGCAAAAATCGCCAGACCGGTGATCCAGCAGTTTTTCCGTTTCCGGTCAAATTCTACCAGACGGTCTTTCAAACCACCGGCAAAAAGTTCCCCGGCGATTTTCCGGCAATCGAATTGAGATGTATTGCTGCTCATAATTCAACTTTTACCGGTTGAAAAGAGCGTTTACATCCACATTCTGTTTTTCGCTTTCCGGAATGGTGAAAAGCTCCCGCTTGCTCAAACGCATCATGGGCGCAAAAAAGCATCCGGGCACCATTTGTATAGCATTGTTGAAATCAGTTACAGCACTGTTGTAAGTCCGGCGGGCGGCAGCAAGCTGCTCTTCGATCTCGTTGAGAGTCCGCTGCAAATGCATTACATTTTCGGAGGCTTTCAAATCCGGATATGCTTCCATCTGCACCATGAAATTCCGCAGCGAACCGGTCACCTGGCGGTCAAGATCGCTTTTTTCTGCCACGGTTTTGGCGTTGGCACGCATTTCGGCGATCTTGCTCAAGGTTTCGCTTTCGTGTTTCATATACTGCGAAGCGGATGCCACCAGATTCGGTATCAGATCAAAGCGTTTTTTCAAATACGCATCCACCAGCGCCATAGCGTTATCCACCACATTGCGTTTCATGATCAAACTGTTGAAGATGAAAATGAATAATACGACAAATACCAGTACAATGATTCCCAATACCGACATGATTCCCAAACCCTTCTTTTATTTTTTATTTTACACTGTAAATATATTCTTCTTTTTCAGTAGAATATTTCCGTTCCACATTATAACTTTCCGGATTTGCCGCCGCCCGGTTGAGCCAGCCGGTCACGGTGTTGACCGCAGTAGGCATACCGGCGGCAATCGCCAACTCTTCAGCTGTACCGCTGACATTTCTGGTCAATTCCGCAAAGAGCTTTTCCCGGACTTCCAGCATACCGTTGGCTGCCAGCTTGTAAGCTTGCACGCCCGGCTGGTGGAAAGCGTTGATGTGGATGAATTCAGCATAGATCGCCACTGCCCGCTCGTAAAGTGCGATCAATATACCCAGATTGGCTGGCGATATGGTGCTGATCTCCATAGTGATCACCGGCCGCTTTTTATTGCTCAAAGCTGCCGACAGACCATAAAGGAAGCCGTGGAGGTAATCGCCCATGTTGCGGGTGCCGTCCAGCGGAATATTTTCTGCATCGTGCATTACCTCAATAAAGGTGGCAAAAAAGTCATCCCGCCCGTCGTTGAGCTGCTGGATAAAGGCGTGGGCATCGGTGCCGCCCTTGTTGCCGAATACATTCAACCCCTGATTGACCAATTTGCCATCCAGATCCAGCTCTTTACCCAGACTTTCCATAACCAGCTGCTGCAAATAGCGTGCCAGCAATACCAGCCGGTCAGAGTATGGCACAATGACCATATTCCGGTCGCCCTTGCCGTTGCCTGCCAGATACCACGCAGCTGCCAGCATCAAAGATGGATTGTTTTCCACATTGCTGTTGCGGGTCCAGTTATCCATGCGGCAGGCTCCATCCAGAAACATCCGGAAATCTATGCCTGCCAACGCTGCCGGTACATGCCCGACGATGCTGGTTTCGCTGGTGCGTCCGCCAATGGATTCTGCCATGGGGAAGACCTTCATAAAGCCCATTTCTTTAGCTTGTTTATCCAGCAAACTGCCTTCCATAGTTACAGCGCAGGCGTAGTCGCCGTAATTCAAGCCTTGAGCTTGGTATATATTGATCAAGGCGGTCAGGTTGTTGAGCGTTTCCCGGGTGCCGCCGGATTTGGAAACGCAAAGCTGCAATGTGCTTTCCAGATCAATAACTTCCAGCAGATCTTTCAAGCCTGCCGGATCGGTGTTGTCGAGAAAATAGACCCGCAAGCCGTTGTTCCGCTGTGAACGGCTTTTTTCGTTCCAGTACGGCCCATTGATGGCAAACTGCAGGAGCTGCGGCCCAAGTGCCGAGCCGCCGATACCATTGACCACCACTGCATCGAATTCTTTGCCGGTGCCGCCGGTTACTTTGCCGTTGCGGACTGCGGCGGCAAACTCTTCCACTTCCCGGAAAAGCTCCGAAGTGCGGTAGTTTGCCCGGTCGGTAAAGTGGGTCACTTTACGGTTTTCATCAGGATTTTTGATCGCTCCGGCCTCCAGGGAAGCCATCTCTTTCATAGCAGCAGTAAACATTGTTTGCATATCCAGCAAAGATTTTTCATTGATATTCATCCGCGAAAAATCAATGGTAAAACCGCTGTATGCGTCGGTCATCAACATATTCATTATTAGAAATCTCCCATATATATTAATCTTTGCCGTAAGCCCCGGTAAGGTATTCAACAAATTCTTTATCAGTATCCAACCAATCAATGGAATTCAACCGTTTTTTTTCCACCCAGCAAAATTGCTGATTTTCCTGCGGTATCACTTGGCTTGCATCTTGCACAATTGCCCGTAAAAAATAGAGTATCAATATATTGTTATCGGGTGTTCCCGCCGTTAAACGGTACATTTCATCCAGCACTGTTACCGGCAAAGATAATTCTTCATCCAGCTCCCGGCTCAATGCCTGGGCGGCTGTTTCGCCTTTTTCCAGCTTGCCGCCGGGGAATTCCCACTTGCCTGCCAGTGCTTTGCCGGCGGGGCGTTGGGCTGCCAGCAACCGCTGCTGCCGGTCAAAAACCACCCCGCAGACTACTTCTATAACTTTATTACTCATCAATCCAATTCCTGACGGATCGCTTCCGTCAGCATCTTCTGACTCTTTACACCTATATTGACGCTTTTTACTTCGCCATCCTTAAATACAATAAAGGTGGGTATTGTGCGTATATTGTATTGAGCCGCCAGATTTTTGCAATTTTCTATATTTATCTTGCCCGCCTTAAGTTGATCACTGCTGAATTCAGCTGCCGCTTTCTCCAGCACACTCATCATCATCCGGCAGGGGCCGCACCACACTGCGTAAAAATCGGCAATAACAACTCCGCTTTTTACTGCTTCGGCAAAAGTTGCCTCGTCCCATTCCTGTACATTAGCCATGGAAAAAATCCTTTCTCGTTACAAATTATTGCTTCGTGGCGATAATTTATACCGACAAACGCTCTTTTGCCAATGTTCATTGGCTTTTTTGTAAAAAAAAAGCTCTGTACCCAATAAGGGTCGGTACTTGAGGAGGGGAAAAAGACCTTTTGAGGAAAGGTCCTTTTTCCCCTCCTCAAACTCCACCCCTTTTTTCCAAACCTTTTACCGGCATTTATCTTTTTGCTCCGCAAAAAGATAAATGCCATTCAAGTTTTAAAAAAGTTCCAATACAAAAGTTGATCATATAACTTTTTTATTGAACTACCCGCATTGGGAGCAGAGCCAAAAAAAACGGAACGATCAATTCTGACCGTTCCGTATTATCAACGCTTACAAGCGTATTGGCTTATTCAGCCTTGGCTTCTTCGGCTTTCGCAGCTGCGACAAACTTCAGAATGCACATTTCGCAAGCATCGCCGCGGCGTTTGCCCAGCTTGATGATGCTGGTGTAACCACCCTGACGGCCAGCATAGGCCGGGGCAATTTCAGCAAACAATTTGGCAACCATATCAGCCTTGCGCAGAGTGCTGATCGCCAGACGGCGATGATGCAAATCACCCTTTTTGCCAAGAGTAACCATCTTTTCCGCAACCCGGCGGGCTTCACGGGCCTTGACCAGCGAAGTGGTGATCTGACCATGTTCGATCAGACTGCAAACCATATTCGCAAGCATGGCAGCACGATGGGCTCCGGTACGACCGATCTTGAATGTATGAACGCGATGACGCATTTTACTTTTCCTCCTGCTCTTCCTCGGGCTCCAAACGCACCTTGGTAGATTCAAGTTCCAGCGCAGTCAAAAGAGTTTCGCTGAAAGTCATGCCGAGGCTCAGACCGAGTTTGTCGATTTTTTCTTTGATTTCGTCGAGCGATTTTTTACCGAAATTGCGATATTTGAGCATCCGGCTTTCGGACTTCGTGCAAAGCTCGCCGATAAGTTTGATATTGGCATTGTTCAGGCAGTTCATAGCACGGACCGACAGATCCAGTGTATCAACATCCTGCGCGAGCTGTTTGAAGATCTTCAGATCTTCTTCGCTCATCATTTCCCGGGCATCCTTTTCCACCGGCTGACCGCCCAGGAATACCTGCAAGTGATCCTTGAGGATCTGGGCCGCATTTTCCAGCGCTGCTTTCGGAGTGATGCTGCCATCGGTCCAGATTTCAATTTCCAGGCTGTCCATTTCGGTTTCTTCACCAACTCGGGCAGCTCCCACATGGTAGTTCACATGGGTTACAGGACTGAACAGACAGTCGATCGGAATCGTCCCGATCGAACGGGCTACCGCGGCTTTTTCCACCGGCAGATAACCTTTGCCCTTGATAACATCGATTTCAGCACGGAAAGCAACATTCTTATCAAGCGTACAGATCACCTGTTCGGGATTCAGCACTTCGACGGTACCATCAGTGATGATGTCGCCAGCGGTTACTTCTCCAGCCTTGTCCTTGCGGATTTCGAGCGTTTTTGCCGCATCGCCGTGCAGACAGAGCCGGACATTTTTGAGATTGAGGACGATATCTGTAATATCCTCGACCACGTTGGGCAGCGAGGCGAATTCATGCGATGCACCATCAATACGGAGTGCAGAAATCGCCGAACCCTCCATTGAGGAGAGCAGTACCCGCCGCAGAGAATTGCCCAGCGTATGACCGAACCCGCTCTGAAACGGCGCAGCAGTAAATTTCGCATAGCGCGTCGTTGCAGTCGATTCGTCCATTTCTAAAGCTTGCGGCATCGGGAATGAAGCTGCTAAGGTCATGTTTTTCCTCCAGCGTTTATATTTTCAACAAATAGCTAAGTATCTCTCAAAACAAATTCTCCACAAAGTGCGGAGAACACTTACGCAATCAGCGCACCGTCAGATACGGCGGCGTTTCGGAGGACGGCAGCCGTTGTGCGGCACGGGCGTAATATCTTTGATTACGCTGATTTCCATACCGGCAGCAACGATTCCGCGGACTGCTGATTCGCGACCGGCACCGGTACCCTTGATCCGTACTTCGACTTCTTTCATGCCAAGCAGCTGGGCTTTCTTGGCAGCATCGCCGGCGATAACCTGGGCAGCGTAAGCGGTGCTCTTGCGTGAGCCTTTGAAACCGTTTTTGCCGCCGGTGGACCAGCTGATGACATTGCCATGCAGATCGGTAAAGGTGACTTTGGTGTTATTGAATGTCGCCAGGACATAGGCGATACCGCTGGGAATATAGCGACCGCTTTTGCTGCGCTGTCTCTGGACGGGAGCGGCGGTTTCCGCCTCCGGAGCGGTGACTTCCGCAAAGTCGGATCGTAGCCATGTCGTTCTGT
>JAZMZK010000036.1:0-9881 GCA_045585955.1 Victivallaceae bacterium | reverse complement strand
AGCCCGCAGGGCGAAGACGGAACCCCATCACCCTTTTCCCTTGTCCGCCGTAGCCTTGGCGAAGGTGGAAAACCTTTTATTGGCATTTATCTATTTGTTGCACAAATAGATGAATGCCCTTTAAGTTTTGAAAAGATTTTATTCAACATCTTTACTGTTAATCAACCGATATTAGGAACAGAGCCTAAGTAAAATTGCAGTGTTCATATTTTGCATAGATCAGTCAAAAAATGATTATTACTCTTACACCTCTCCAGCTCAAAAAATAAATTGGCACACTTTTTGCTGTATTGCCCGTAAACACAATAAAAAAATTGTTTGAAAACAATGGTATGACATTATATGGCATAGGTAGGGTGATAAATTATGGATGATTTACAAAAAGCGATCCGCAACTTTTATATTTGCTATGATCTGCTGAACAAACTTTGTTGGGGCGGGACTCTGCCGCCTTGCCGCCTGGGATTTTCAAGGCGTATGCGTAAAGCGTGGGCAAATGCCGGAACTGACTGGCAAATCAGATTCAATGTTCCGTTGTGTGCATGCACAAGCGATGTGCATATATTGATGATCATGGCCCACGAAATGACTCACATCCGGCAATTTTGTCAGGGGCGTCCGGGCGGGCACGGCAAAGATTTTTATGACGATATGGAGCGTATAGGTATTACAGGCAGAATAAATATGTCCACACGGGAGGACTCTTGTTTTGCGTATGCACTTTTCATGTATTCGCTGAAAAATATCAATTTAGCTGAATCCATGAAAATTATAAACCGGAATTTCGTATATAAACTTTTAGAAACATCAATGTTCAACCAATATAAGGAGAGTGTGTTATGCCGTTGAGAAAAGCTGTTCTGTGTGGAAAAACTGAAATCGTGGATTTTTTGCTGGAAAGCGGCTGCTTGCCGCAAGTGGGTGATTGCCTGCTGCATTTGCTGGCAACTCAAAGCTGGAATTTTGAGCGTATTGAAATTGCCAAACTTTTGTTGGAACATTGCCCGATCAATGAGTTGGATATCGAAGGAAATTCTCCGCTGCACTTGGCAGATGATATTCTCTTTGCCCGCTTTTTGATCGAAAATGGTGCCGCAGTTGACCAGAAAAATAATGACGGCAAGTTTCCTTACGAAACTGCTGCCAATTTGGAAGTCAGCGAATTTCTGGAAAATGAGTACCTCAAACTTCATCCGCCAGTTACGGTTATAGAGCAGAATATTACTACCGGCAGCGATACCGTAGCTGCTACTGATTGGGCAAACCGTTTCAGCACCCAGCTGGTTACGATTCAAGACCTTATGCCCACTGAAGAGAGCACCGGCAACAAAGATTGGAGTTTGAGTTATCTGGGCGAAGAATTTAAAACATCCAGCCGTTTTGTCAGCACTCTTGCCAAAAAGCTGAAGTTTTCCAGTAATATATTCAAATACTTTTCGCCGTCAGAAGTTCTGGAACGGGTAGCCGAACAGAATCCGGATTGCCGTTTTCAGGTAACATTCGATCATCACAGCAAACAGATCCTTGGCTTGGTCGATGAAGATAAAAAGTTCCTGCCGCCGGCAATCGCCTGCAAAGTTTTTGCTGATGATCCACGGGTGCGTTCCATATCTTACGACAAGGGTATATGGTCGGCTGATCTGCATTTGGACGAAGTTTTTAATGTGCCGAAATCCGGAGAATATTTCCGCAGATTCAATATCTGTTATCCGGTGGATGGCGTGGGAATGCCCTGTATTTATCTTTCTATGATGCGGCAGGTATGCAGCAACGGGTCTACTGCCAGAGTTGCGGAATTCCGTACCGATATTGAAATCAATGATGAATCGGGTCTGCATTTATCCAGACTGCTTACCTCTTTCAACAATCAATACGGATTTTCAGCATTGGAAGAACGCCTGGGAATTGCCCAGAGTACTGCGGCATCGGTCAGAGAATTTATGGAAATAGATAACCTTTTGCAAAATCATGTAGCCGATAAACACGCCTACCGTTTGCTGCACAATCGGCTTGACGAAATTGCGGGCGAACCGTGCTTTACTTATGGCACTACCAGTTTAAACAATATCCCCGGCAAAAAACGCGCTTTGCTGCCGGTGAGCTGTTCGGTCAATGATCTGCTGAATTTCAGTTCGGAATTGA
Source organism: Victivallaceae bacterium (assembly GCA_045585955.1). Taxonomy (GTDB): domain Bacteria; phylum Verrucomicrobiota; class Lentisphaeria; order Victivallales; family Victivallaceae; genus SIG78. The sequence continues at coordinate 7,739 of JAZMZK010000036.1, read as the reverse complement.
CTACTCATCATGGCAATTTGCTGAACAACGCAGTTGCTTTTGATGTGGCAGCCGGCAAGATGCTGTCGCATGAATTCGATTTGGAAGGCATGTACAGCCGTCGCACCCAATCACCGGATTTTTTCCTGAAAAATCTGGATCTGCCAACTACCCGTACCCGGGAAAGTTTTGAACGCGAAGAAAGTGTGGAGTTTATTGATGTCTGAAAAATTTGTTTTTGAAAATCGTGAATACCAGCAGCGCGCCATCCAACAGGCAATAAACTTTTTTGCTGCCGGTAAAGAGTCCGTGCTCATTGAGTCACCGGTCGGCTCCGGAAAAACCATTATGGGGCTGCTGGTAATCAAGCATTTGCAGGAACTCGATCCGGAGTTGAAAGTGAACTGGGTTGCTTCCAGAAAACACATCCTTGAACAAACCGACCGGCTCAACCGGGAGTTTTTTCACTGCAATATCACTCCGGTTTCGGTATTTGACAACAATCCGCCGAAAGCCGGGCTGGTAGTATTGGATGAAGCGCACCATGAAGCAACTCAAAGCTGCCTGAATATGTACGAAAAAACCCGCAACCGCCTGACACTGGGTTTGTCGGCAACGCCGCTGCGTACCGATAAAATGCGGCTCTCTTTTCAGGAAACAGTACGCACCTGCAATATTCAAACTTTGATCAACCAGGGTGTTCTGGCACAATATCACTCTTACAAACTGCCGCACTGGACTGTGGAACTGGCAGCAAAAGTTTATTGTCAGGATCCCGGAAAGTGGGGCAAAACACTGGTGTTTTTCAACACAGTTGCAGAGTGTAAGATTTTTGCAGAGCTGCTGAACAGCAAGCATATTACCTGCGAAGTCGTTTCTTCCCACAGCAAGCGGGATTCGCAGTTGGATATGTTTATCAATGGCAGTTTGCAGGTCATCGCCAATGTTTCGGTTTTAAGCGAAGGTTTTGATTTGCCGGATTTGCAGAGTGTTTTTATCCGCGATGGCTCCCGCTTGCCGGTTATCCAGATGGCAGGCCGGGGATTGCGGAAATCGCCGACAAAAAAAGTCTGCAATATAGTGCAGAGCGAACAGAGCGTTTATCAATGCGAAAGGATCGCCCAGCCTGCCGAAAGTTTCAAATATGTCCGCGATTGCTGGCTGGCTTGTTCGGATAACACCGAAGCGATCATCAGAACTTTGGCAGAAAGCATTGAACTGCTGGACAACCGTAAGGAATGCCGCTTGCCGATGTTTATAACTCAAGCCCCGCACAAGACACTGGTGGCTTTGAATTCCAAACACCGCCGGTGGTATGTTCCCAAGCGGGATAATTTCCGGATATAAAATACTTATACCGTTTACCGGTTTCGGGAACTGTTTTCAGCAAAAAAGCGTGCTCCTGCCGGTAAACGGCTGCACTGTCAAGGCAGCTTATTCTTCAATTTCATCCAGACTCCACACCGAAGCTGTGTTATCAGTGCGGTTCACCCATTTGCCATTGGTAAAATCCGGAAACGCAACCGGCATTGCCCCCATTGCAACTGATTGTTCGGAAAGAGCAGTCACACTCATCCAGGCTGCAATATCGTAAACATCAATGGGGGTTTGCGCTTTACGGCGCACTGCATCAAAAAATGCTTTCAATGCCAGAGAGTCCATTCCGCCATGCCCGCCAATCACCGGATTATTGCGCCAGATGGGGTGTTCAAATCTCCCGTAATAATCTTCCACACTTTCCCAACTGTGTTCAATGTATGGATTTCCGGCGGCATCGATCTTTTCTTCGGTCGGACTCATTCCTTCAATAAAAATACCGTTGCGTTCTTCCAGCCACAAACCTTTTGTACCCTGCACCCGGCAATCCCGGCTGTACGGTCTGGGCAAAGATACACTGTGAGTCATCGTGATCGTTTCGCCATTGGCACACTTGATGACAGTGGTAACTACATCACCTTGATTATAGTGTATTCTTCCGCGCCCGGCGGCTTCGGCGGCGGCGGCAAAACCTGCACCTTTACTGGCAGTGGAGGTCAAGGTAAGAAAACGGTTACCGCGATTTATACGCAAAATTTTTGCAATCGGCCCAAGACCATGAGTAGGATAAAGCTCGCCGTTACGGCGTAAATTATGCATATCACGCTCGCTGCGGCCCGGAGCGCCGGCAAGCTCATAGCGTATATCATGTTCATAACCGCAGGAACAATGCACAAGCTCGCCGAATAAACCTTTACGGGCAAGATTCATTGCCAGCAGCTCGTTTCTGCCATAGCAGCAGTTCTCCAGCATCATGCACCCTACCCCGGTACTTTCAGCGGCATGAACCAGCTGCCAGAGTTCTTCCACGCTTGAAGCTCCGCCAACCTCGATTCCGGCATACTTTCCGGCGGCAAGAGCATCACGGGCAATCTGCAAATGCGAATTCCAACCAGTCGGAATCAATACTGCCTGGACATTTTTATCTTGCAGCAGCTCTTTGTGGTTGCGGTATACTGTTGGAAAATTCACCTTATTGCGTTTGAAAACTTCACGCATTTTTTCTATTGGCTTTTCGGCAATATCGCACAATGCAACAACTTCAACCTCTTCCGGCAAAGCAAAAATACTTGCCAAAAGAGTTTCCGCGCGCGGACCCAAGCCAATAATACCGATCTTTACAATCTTACTCGTATCCATAAAAAAACCTCTTTTTGTAAATTTATTTACAGAAAGATAAAGATACCACCGTTTGTCAAAATAGCAAATATATTTTTTCTTTTTCTGCCCCCCGGGGAGCTTGAAAGTATTTCCTCCGGGGGGGGAGTAAGATGTTTTTTCAGTATTATTCGTCGACCATGCCGTCTTCCAGCCCCAGCGGGAGCGGAGCGGGTCTTTCGCAAGTGCTTTCCAGCTCGACTTTGCAGCCCAGCTTGCTGGATTTGCCGAAGCTCAAGATGATATCCAGCACATGGAACGCCAGAGCACTATTGGCGCGGTGAGGTCTGCCGGTCTTGATCGCCATTGCCATATCAGCTGCCCCGATACTGCGGCTGGGACAGGCGTGACCGTAAATCAGCGGCACTTCTTTGAAGCCTTCCTCGTACTTCCACTCCCGGCGGAAAAGTTTCACCGGACCGGTAAACTGGTTGGGATCGGGCAGCAGCAGCGATCCCTGTTCGCCGTAAAGCTCAATGGGGCTGTGGTCGTGACGGTAGACTTCAAAACTGCTCAACAGAGTGATCACGGCTCCGGAGTGGAACTCAATGACGCCGGTATAGTGCGTATCCACATTCACCGGATATTTGCCATAGGGTTCGTACTTATCCTGATACTCTTCAGATACCTTGGCGCCCAGTGTACGGTATTCGCTGCCCTTGAGTGTTACAGCAGTTACGCTCTTTGCCGGGCCCAGCATATTGACCAATGCGGTCACATAATAAGGGCCCATATCCAGCAGCGGTCCGGCACCGGTATCGTAAAAGAAGGGTGCATGTCCCCACTTTTCCGGCCCCCGGCTGGCGACCACGGCGGTACCGGATTTGACTTTGCCGATCCAGTTGTCATCAATAAGTTTACGGGCAGTCTGCAAGCCGCCGCCCAGGAAGGTATCAGGAGCGCAACCCACCCGTAGATTTTTTTCTTTAGCAAGCTTTAAAACCTGTTTGGCATCTTCTATATCCACGCCGAAAGGTTTTTCCGAATAAGTGTGCTTACCGGCATTGAGTGCTGCCATAGCTACTTTGGTGTGTTCCTTGGGGGGAGTAAGGTTGAGGATCATTTCGATTTCCGGGTCTTGCATGATCGCTTCGCAGCTCAAGGCTTTGCAGCCGTATTCCGCTTCTTTGGCTTCCGCCCGGGAGTGGATGATATCGGCACATGCCACAATATCCAGATTGCGGAAACGCTTGGCTGCCGAGAGATAAAAATCACTGATCATACCGCAGCCGACTACACCTACTTTGGTCTTTTCCATAAAAAATCTCCTTTTTATTTATTACCTTGAGCAAGGTCGTTTTGAGTCATATATTCGTAGCTTTCACGCAAAGCTGTGTGCATTTCCTTACAGCAGAAATCCAGCTCTACAACAATAGTGTTCACCTGTTCCGGGATCGCCGCCACCAGCTCTTTGATGGGCAGTTCGCCCTGTCCCAGCGGTGTAAGATCCACCGGCCGCTCCAGAATACCGTTGACCATCTTGCTGCCGGAAACTTTCTGGGTGACAAAACCGTCTTTCATATGTATTGAAATAACATCGTCGGCAAAAAGTTTGAGCATTTCCAGTGGGTCTTCGTTGCCCAGATTGGTTGACCAGAAGCAATCCAACTGATATTTCACACCGGGGCAAAGTTCCCGGTAAATGTCGTATTTGAGTCTGCCGTCGAGCCGGGCAAATTCAAAATCGTGGTTGTGCTGGAAGAGCGTAAAATTGTTGCGTTCCACGATCTCTTCGATTTTGTTCGTGGTTTCGGCAGTGCGCTTGATGGCATCCAGATCGGCAAAATCTTCGTAAGTGTAACCGCAGACGATTTTGTCCAAACCTGCCGCAGCAGCTATATCCATAACTTCGCCGATATTGTTGAGCCGCGCCCAGGGCGAATGGCTGGTTTCCATCTTCAACCCCAGATCGTCCAATACTTTACGGAATTCCGAAGGTCTGATATCCCAGAACCCTGCCGGTTCCACACCTTTATAGCCCACTTCGGCAACAAATTCCAGCTCTTTGTAAAAATCTTTGGCGGCATACTTCCGCAGACTGTAAAGCTGTACAGCCAGATCTTTCTTCATTTTTTTCTCCTTTTTTGGATAATGTGATTTGACAATTTGTTTTTGATGAACTATAGTTTCGTCACTGATTTAATGTAAATAAAAAAATAAGCTTTTTCAAGTGCAAATCAAAGACTTTTATTGACAATTCGTACTTTTTTAATTGACAATCAATAACCGGAGCCGTTTTTTATATGAATTTTGCCGAAAATCTCTTATCGCTGAAAAAAGTTATGCTCTATACCGCACCGGCAGATCGCAACCCTACGCCATTTATGATACCGGAAAATCTGCATATTGTGGAAATGCTTACCGGCGGCGAAGTCTATTTCGGCAGCGGCAGCGAAAAACGCACCTACCGCCGGGGAACGATTTTCTGGCATGTTCCCGGCGATATGACGATTTTTGATACCAGCCGCAGCGAGCCATACCGCTGCATAGTCTTTCAGTTTGCCGCCCAAACTGCCGAACGCATTGCCCCGCGGGTCAGTTCGTGGCGGGGCAGTCATGAAGCCTTTGAAGACTTTATCCGGCAAGTTCACAGTGCATTTTTCTTTAACGCCAATACTCCGCAGCAATCAAAAATCGTGGGGGCATATTGCTTGAGCGAACTTTTGATGCACGCTTTGTCGCTGAAAAATCTGGACGGCAAATCCATTATCGGGCAAACACCTCAAGCCGATGAAGTTATATTGCGTAATATTTTAATGTATATAGAAGATAACCTTGCCGGTGATCTCTCAAGTGCGGCTTTGTCGGAAAAATTGAAGATACCCCGCAACAAACTCTTTAATTTGTTCAGCAAATTTCTGGATACGACTTTGCTGGATTACATCAACGAAAAACGCTTTGAACAAGCCCGCCGCTTGCTGGAAAGCTCCAATATGCCCATTAAAGAAGTGGCGGCATTATGCGGTTTTGAGCATGTGGAAGTCTTTCACCGCAGCTTTGTCAAACGCTTTAACTCCACCCCCAGAAATTATCGGCTGCAAGCCCAGCCATATTGGGATTGGTCAGAAAAAAAGCCGCAACTATAATAACCCATTGGTTCGCAAAAACACCATTGGTTGAGTTTTACATAAAAAAAAGCTGATTTTTTTCTCTTTTTTAGATAAAAATACTTGCTAAAATCCAAAAACGGGCTAATTTAATAGAGATTTGCTAAATCGTGTCAGTAAACATTTGGGAGTTGTAAGACCCCTAAAAATTTTTAACAATACAAGTAAAGGGAAAAAGCTATGAGCAAGCTTGCAATCCTGGGCGGCGAAAAAGTCGCTACCTCCTCTATCGCAGCCAACATCAAATGGCCGATCGTCAACCGTGCCATGGAAGAAGGCGTTTTGTCGGTTTTGCGTGACGGCAACATGTCCGGCACCAACATCACCAAAGAATTTGAAAAAGAATTTGCCAAGTGGCAGGGTTCCAAATACGCCCTCGCCCACAGCAGCGGTACCGCCAGCTTGCAGGCTGCCATGTTCGGTGTGGGTCTGGGCCACGGCGACGAAATCATCTGCCCCTCCATTACCTACTGGGCAAGTGTGCTGCCTGCCATGAGCTTGGGTGCAACTATCGTCTATGCTGATATCGACCCCAAAACTCTCTGCCTGGATCCGGCTGATTTTGAAAAACGCATCACTCCCCGTACCAAAGCGGTGGTAGTCGTTCACTACTGTGCATATCCCGCTCCCATGGATGAAATCATGGCGATCGCCCGCAAGCACAACATCAAAGTTATCGAAGATGTTTCCCACGCCCAGGGTGCTCTCTACAAGGGCAAGATGGTCGGTACCATCGGTGATGTCGGTGCCATGAGCTTGATGAGCGGTAAATCCTTTGCTATCGGCGAAGGCGGTATTCTGGTTACTGACAATCAGGAAATCTACGAAAGAGCCATACTCTGGGGTCACTACGAACGCGGCGGCGATATCACCCTGCCCGGTCTGGTGGAATACAAAGGCCTGCCCTGCGGCGGTTACAAGTACCGCATGCACCAGCTCTCCAGCGTAGTGGGTCTGGAACAGCTCAAGAAGTATGACAGCGAATGTGCCGTTATCGACAAAGCCATGAAGTATTTCTGGGACGGCTTGAAAGATCTGCCGCTGGACAGCCATCAGCCGGTGGATGCCAACAGCACCAAGGGCGGCTGGTATGCCTGTAAGGGTATCTACAACGCCGATGCTTTTGAAGGTCTTTCCCTCAAATACTTTATCGACGCAGTCACTGCTGAAGGCGGTCAGTACTTCGCCGCCGGCTGCAACGCGGCACTGCACACCCACGGCTTGTTCCACACCATGGATGTCTATGGCGACGGCAAACCTTCCAACATTGCCAACAATCCCGATGCCGGTGCGATCAATAAGGAAGGCGACTTCCCGGTTTCCGAAAACATCTGCAACAGTGCGTTCAGCATTCCGTGGTTCAAGCACTTTGACCGTGCTCTGATCGACGAACAGATCGCCGCTGTCCGCAAGGTTTGCGAAAACTACAAAGATCTGCTTGCCAGCGACCCGAAAGAAAAGGTGGTCGGCAAGTTCTTCCAGACTGCCCGCAAGAACTGATAAGTTCGCTTGAACGGTCTATTACAAGCTGCGGCAAAACTACGGTTTTGCGGCAGCTTTTTTTTTGCAGCTCCATTCTCAATATGGGTTGATATAATATAGCGAGCCAACAGCAACAAGCCCGGTCAGGGCCGCGAACGCATGGGAGGGCAGTTTGCCGGATGAATTCCGGCAAACCGAGCGGCAAAATGCCGCGAAGCCGACCGGAGTTGAGCGAAGCCATCCGGCGTTTGAGGACGATTTTGCAACAAGTTGCAAAATCGCTCTAAGGGGGCGTAGCCCCCGCTTTAATTAAAGATTGTGAAGAACTACGCTGGATATAGCAGGGCAATGAGCAAAGGGGATCCAAGGGGAGAATGCCAATCTCCCCTTGGGATATGTCCCGACGAAGCATAATTTTTTATGCTTCATCGGGACAAATTGCGTGCAAGCCGAATAAATTAAGTTTATCAACTGATG
>JAZMZK010000035.1:0-32250 GCA_045585955.1 Victivallaceae bacterium | reverse complement strand
AAAGGGAGCGTAAAACGCGACCGGTTATGCCGGATTTTAGCTTGACTGCGGAAGGGTTCGGATGTATTACTCCGTCCGCACTCGTTTTTTTCATTTTTTCATAATATTTTTTACACTATCCCTATTTATAATGTATTTTTTATTGTTCAATGCACCATCGGGAATACATGGTATTTGATATTGTGTTCGTTGACCGCCGAAACATAAATGATCGCCGATTTGGCATGTTCCGGAATTTCCACCGCAGCTGTCCGGTTTTCGTGCCCTTCGAGCGCAATCGTAACAGTACGGTTTTTCGGCATGGGGAACTGGGTCAGCTGAAATTCTTTCGGCAGCAATTCCCAACTGCGGGTATCAGCTGTATTGGTCGCTGCCCGGTACGCTGTGCCGGCGACTGCAACCGAAGCCAGGGCGATCGCTCTGGCTGTCAGGTCGTTGATCGAATTGGCTGCGATCAATGCTGCGTAGTATGCGGCTTCTTTGATTGCTGTACTCAAGATGATGCGGGTAATGATCCCCGGCAGTCTTTCCTGAAATTCCTGGGCAAAAATACCATCCATATCCGCCAATATCAGCGAACGGTAGTTCTGACCGTCGGCAGTAACCTGCATATTTTTGAAGGTGGAGGGGTAAAATTCGCATACCGGCCACGCAGTCATTATAGGAAAATAGATGCTGATCTGCTGGAATGCTGCACCCTGACCGTTGGCGAAAATCACATAAACGCAATTCCGGTCCAGCGGAAAATCGAACGGCTGGACTTTTCTCAATGCCAAAGGTACGGAGCGGTGGGTTTTTTTCAATACTGTAACATAGTATTTCTGGATCATCGGGTTTTTCGGCATTGCTTCGTAAAGCCGTTTGAAGTCGATCCGGGCATTTTCAAAGTTGCCATCCCGCACCGAACCCAAACCGGAGAGGAAAATCGCTGCCGGATTCAGAAAGTTGCCGTAACCTTTATGCGCAACTTCGGAGAGCGTTTGCAATTTTTCCGCCAAAGCGGCATTGTCCGGAGCGTTGGCAAGTTCCTGCGCCGACATATCCGGGTTCTTTTCTTCTACGACCTGGGCATTGGCGGCTTTTGCCTGATTGAGTTCAGCCTTTTCGGCATCGAACATTTCCTGATAGTCATTCTGGACTTTCTTTTGCGCATCACGCAATCTTTTCAGCTGCGCCCGGAAAGCCGATTCCCGGTCAACCCCCAGATAAGCTATTGCTTTGTAAATTGATAACGCCATCCGGTCACGGCAGTAACCGCGGTAGGGCAAAGCGTTCATGTTGGAGAGCGCCGCTCCTGTTTCGCTGCCGACATCGCGCACACTGATCTTGGCACGATCATCAAAGCCCATGATCAATTCTTCAGCCCTGGCAAAATGATCAATACACGCATTGAAGTTGCCCATATGAAAATTCATGCTGCCGGCTTCCAGTCGCCACATGACTTCGTCGCCGGTATTTACCACGCTGGTCCAGCTGTTTTCATCCAGTTTTTCGTTGATATGCTCCAGAACTTCGGAGTTTTTTCCTGCCAGATAATTCTCCATCATATCAGATTTCTGATAGTGGGAATTGACTATCGAAGAACATCCGGCAAGCAACAGCGCAGCGCATGGTGCCAGCAGAAATTTCAGAAAATCGTTTTTCATATTATCTGCCTGTTAATTCCGGAATTTTGAGCATTGCAGGGGCGATTTTACCGGGAATCACGGTTTTGATCAGGTATTTGCCGTAGTCATCGACCGTCCAATCTTTGGTACGCGAATAACCAAGATTCCGGAACAGAACTCTTTCTTCAAAAGGCATGCTGGCAAGCACCCGGCCGGTTTGGGCTGAAATCACCCGGATACTGCCCTCCAAAACACCGCTCCAGCGGATACCTTTGGCGCCGGTTTCTTCGACATAATATTTTTTGCCAACCAACTCAAAACGGGTGATGGTTGCCTGAAGCAGAGTCTGGACTTCCAGAAGTTTGCCGACTTTTACAAACATTTTCGGCTCAAGTTCATAGAGATTGTCCAAGTTGTTTCTTTGCAGAATCTTTTTTACGGACTGGAGATTTTGCAGATTTACACCGCGATTGATCAGCGCATTTTCCAGATGGACATTGAAATCTATGGGCAAATAACCGGGCGCATCGGCAACTCTGACCAACGGAGGCAGGATCGCCGAAGCATTGAGTTTTTTATTGTCCGAGAGCAAAAGTTGCAGTGCAGCTTCGATTTTGTCCGCCAGTTCGTCAAAATCCTTTACCCGCAGGTTGGCAGTCCGCGCCGTATCGATTTCTCCGGTGGAGGCATCAATGATCCGCAAAGTGCAGTTGTAGCGTGTACCGAATTTGCCCAGCTCCGAAACAAGGATATATTTAACTGTTTCCAGCTGTCCGAGTTTGGCTTTTTGCGCCGAGTTGAGGTTGACCAGATCCGAGCTGGTGGTCAGACCGATTTCCGTCAGCATTTGCTTTAAGGCTGCACGGGAAATAAGTTTGTATTCATCGGATTTGATGGAGGTTTCCAATATGCCCCAGAAGGCATCGATATCTTCAGCTTTTACACCGCCTTTGGCTACCGGTTCCGAAACAGCTAATTTATCCGCAGCCAACCCGGATGCGGTCAAAAGCAATCCGCAAAAAACAGCGAGAAAATGTTTGATATTCATTACTTTGTATCCTTATTTTGTAAGCTTGGCATTTATGACTTTATTGCCGTTTATTTTTATTTCAAATTTCTTGCTTTTGTAACCGGCGGCTTTGATTTCCACGGTATGGGTACCGGCAGGTACCAGTATCGAGCAGGGGCCGTTGCCGACATACTGACCATCTACAAAAGTTTCTGCGGCTTCCTGCTTGAAGAACATCCCACCGGCGGGAACAATGGTCAAAGTGTAGGGCAGCGGAGTAACTCTGATCTTGTTTTTTCTGCCCGGACGGCATTGATCATACAAATCTTCAGCAGCCTGTTCAAGGGCAGAGGTCATCAGATTCTGAAAGATATTGTTATCGAACTGGGTGCCGCTGACCGGGCGCTGTTCCCGGTAGTTGCCGGTGTAAACATTGCTGTAAACAGTGCGCTGGGCAGCCAGGTCGACCATCTTGATTATAACATCGAGCTGATAATTGGTGGTTTTGGTTTCAATGCCATAGCCTTTGAAGGAGTTGCTCTTGGTGCGGATGTCAGAAACTGTACCGTAGATCAGGTGGGTGATCCCGGTTTCTTTTGCCAGCCGCAACATGAAATCTTTCGGAAAATCGGGCATCTTGCTCAACTTCTGCATGACCGCAACTGTATGGGGTGTATCGACACAGGAAAATACATCGTTGCGTTTGCCGAGGTAAGCTGCCAGATATTCTGCCCCGATGATCATCGGCCGGGAAACGCCGTTGGCAATAGAATCGTAAAGCGCAAGTGCCTTGGCGCGGTTGAAGGCATTGTCATCGGCTTGGGCATCGCGGTTGGCGGTATTGGTCTGGGTATTGTCCCAGGCATCGATCATCCGGACAAATCCCTGCATTACGCTGTTTATGGACTTGCGGTCTTCATCGTTCAATGTGCACTGCGGAGGAATGTTGATCGGCTGATTTTTTTCGTTGAGAAAATGTCTTTGGCCCCGGATATCGATCGAATCAAAATCCAACACACAGATCTTGAATGGAACCCATTTGACCTTTTCTTCTTTTTTGATGATCGTTTTGCTGATAACGGTGGTAGTTGTAGTGGTTACCCGGGTGGTGTTGTTGACCTCCTTGACAGCTTTGATTTCTGTACCGGAGGCTACGAAAGAAAGTCCGGTAAGGAATGCAAGCAAACCTGCAAGTTTACGCATTTTGCAATCTCCTGTTGATTTATGGTTACTTTTTATAGATTTGAGAAAAAAGCTGGAAAATAAATCCCCCGCAAAGATAATTTATCTCAGCATCCTGATATTTGCAAGAAAAATCCCTTTTTTTTATACATATACGGAACTTTTTGGATAAATCCCGCTGTCTAAATAAGTTTACCCATGACAGGGACGGACATTTGGCAACTGAAATTTTTGCTGTTGCAGTGGCGAAACGGGCGCATTGCCGGAACTGCTGAAAAGCTGTGCTGTCTAAAAAAACTGTAATAATCAGAGGTAGTTATGTTTGATTTGCCAGCGGCTTTCCGACAGGCTTTATATCGTACTTTTATACTGACTGCAACCGCATTGTCAACTGCATTTATCCGGGCATTTCTCCGGATGGATGAAGGTGATCTTATGATTGCAGTGCTGGCGGCTCTTGCGGCAGTAAGGAGCTCGGCATTTTCTGACTGGAATATGCAGTTGCGGGTGCTTACCGGCATAATCAGCGGTGCTGTGATTTTACAATATATCGTGAGTATCACTTATGATCTGCCGTTTTGCAATGTGCTGGTTCCGGTGGCGGCAAGCTGGGTGTTTTTAAGAATTATGTCCGGCAATTCGGCGCATATTGTATTGCTGACTGGTTTTTTGGTTTACACTGCCAAGCCGGGAGCTTATGCCGGAGCTGAACGGGCGGTGGATATGCTTATTGCCGGAGCTGTGGCTGGCGGGGTGGTCATGCTTGCTGCCGGAACAAAGCAGATTCAGCGTGCTGATGATCCGGGCAAACCCTTGCCGGCGGCTCAAGCTTTCAGCGAAAGTCTTATGCTTTTTTGCGGACTTGTTCTGTATAAATCTTTTGCTATTGCGCAAGGTATCTGGATAACTCTGACCATTATTTTTATCTGCATGCTCCGGCTGCCGGATGAAAGCAGTGTAAAGCTGGTGCGCCAGCGGGTTTTTGCGGTACCGGCAGGAATTTTGCTGGGGGGAATATATTCTGCTTCCGCAGTTGCCGCAGATTATCGTTTGGCTTATTTTATGCCGTTGATTGCGGCAGTGGGATTTTTTATGCTTTATTACCGGCATGACTTTTTATTGTTCAGCTTGTTTTTCATGTTTGCTTTTACGGTATATGCAGACTGGATGAGCGGAGCAGGGCATTACTTCAATTTCCGGCAGCTGCTGCTGGCCCGGACTTTGGCAACAATTACCGGAACTGCAATATTATTGAGCGTTGAAAAACTTTCATCGATTTTTTCCGGCAACAGAGCAGGGCAGTATGAAAAAGTATCTTGATTTTATAAAAAAACATCTGCTGGAATTGCAAGTGATCATCTGGCTGCTGTTGGGCGTTGGCTATTGGTGTTACTGGCATTTTAAACCATTTACTCCCAACGCCTTTATCTTTGCCAACACCCGGCCGGTTTCGCCTTTTACAGAAGGGTTTATTACCGGTATATATGTAAAAAATAATCAGTTCGTTAAAAAAGGTACTACCCTCTTTACTATGTTCAAAGCGCCTTACAAATTTAAAATCGTGGAGCTGGAAAACGAGATCGCTTCGCGTATTGCCGAAGTGAAGAGTCTGGAAGCTGCCATCAAGCGTAATTTATCTGAACAAAAACAAGCTCAAGCCCGCTTGAAAAATGCTCAATACCTTTATACTCAAGCCGGAAACATGCTCAAAACCGCCGCCGTATCCGGCGAATATGCCGAAGAACGCCTGCGGGCAATGCAGGAAAATCAAGCGCAGCTGGAAGCGTTGAAATACACTCAAGAAGAGATTTTTCACCGCTCAATAATGGTCAAGGCTCAAATCAAAAAATTGAATGCCGCACTGGAACTCAATAAGATATGGTACGAGCTTACCGAGGTCAAAGCCCTTGCCGATGGTTATATAACCAATCTGACTGTAACTCCCGGCGGCTATTACCGCCCCGGCGAAGTATTGTGCGGCTTTGTCGACAGTTCCCAATGGTATGTTCAAGCCAATTTAAAAGAAAGCGAACTTTCTGCTATCCAGCCGGGTGTCAAAGTCCGGATATGGCTGCGGCAGTACCCGGGTAAAATGTTTACCGGGATCGTGGAACACATCGGCTATGCCGCCGAACGCCGCAAGATGTCCAAACAAACCGGTTTGCCGGAAGTGGAAAAAGAAAATGAGTGGTTTCTGCTGCCCCAGCGGTTCCCGGTGCAGATAAAAATCATTGAGTTCGATGGCAATCTTTTGCTCACCCCCGGAGCCAGCGCCTATGTGGAGCTGGATATACCTTCACGCCCGATAAGGCAATTTTTCTGGGAAATATTTTTATGGCACTGAAATCGTTACCGCTCATGTTGTTGCTGATACTTGGCGGCGGATGTTCTTTAAGACCGCAGAATATGCTGGAAAATATGGCAGATTTCCGCAAGGCGCAAACGGCGTTTGATTGGGGGCAATTTGCAAAGAAAAAAACGCTTTCGCTGGCTGAAGCTCAAGCCGCAGCTTTGCAGAATAATCCGACTTATCGGGCGGCATATCAGGCGATACGAGCTGCCAAATACCGCTATTACCGTTCGCTTTCAGCATATCTGCCCAGTGTGCAGGGTAATTTCAGAACCGCCCAGAGTTTACGCAGCAGTCACCACATAAAAAATCCACCCGCCGGAATTATGCCATACGAAAATTATTTTTCTGCCGAAACATCTTTGCAGGCATCATGGCTGATATTTGACGGTTTTGAGCGGGAATTTTCGGTGCTGATCGCCCGTGAAAATTACGACCGGAGTTTGCACGAAGATTCCAATGCCCGCCGGTTGCTGCTGCAAGCCGTAGCTTTTGCTTATTATGATATAATGCTTGCCGAAGCAAGGAAAGTCATTGCTCAAGCAGATCTTGAATTTCAAGAGTCAGCACTTGAACAGGCGCTGAACCGTTACCGTTTCGGCAAAACTTCCATGGCATCGGTATTGAACTTCAGGATTCTTGGCAACGAGGCACGCAGTGCGATACTTGCGGCTGTCACCAGAGTAAAAAGCGGGCGCTATGCACTGGCGGCACTTATGGGCGGAAGTGCCGGATATTTGCCCGGAGAAATAAAACTTGATTCGTTGCAAATATCAGAGCCAATAAAGCTTGAACCGCTGGAAACTTATTATGATATGGCAATAACCCGCCGCAGCGATCTCGCCGCTGCCCGGAACGATCTGCAAATAAGCCGCTACCGTCATTTGCAAAGTTATGCAAATTTTCTGCCCAGGATCAAGCTGTTTTATTCGATGGATTTCAGCAACAACAACTTTCGCTATGCTGATTACCACTACACTGTTTCGCGTTACAATCACTTTGATAATTCTTACGGGGCAGCCGTGCAATGGAATCTTTTTGATGGTTTTGCCAGTTACAATTTGCTGCGGGAATTGAAAACTGTTGAAACAGTTTATCAATATGAATTGCTGGATAAATTCTTGAAAGTGATCAACGAAGTCAGCGATGCCTGGGAAAATATCGTCAACGCTTCCGGCCAGCTGGAGCTTTACCGACAAAGCGTGGAGTGGGTCTTTGAACAACGCAAACTGGTGCAGAGCGAATACGATTCAGCCAAAACTACCATCACCCGGTTGAATGGCGCTCAAAGCGATCTTGTAAAAGCCGAAAACATGCTGGCAATAGCTCAAATCGAGCTGAATAAAGCCATTGTGCAGCTGCAAAGTGCCATCGAAGGCGATACCCCCGGATTGCCATACCGCAAGCTGATACCGCCAAACACAACGATCACATTAGATAAACTGTTGAAAAAGTTGAACTCCAAATTCAAGTAATACTCTGCATCATTAATACAGCAGAAACTTAAATTTCAACAGCCGTTGGCATCTCTATTGGTGTTGTTTTACAGAATTAAAAAATAGAGATTTTTTATTATGAACCGGATTTCAAGAAAATTATCAGAAATAGCCGGTAACATCTATTGAAAATGCAAGATCATATACCGGGCGGGAAAATCAAAAAACAAAATATTATATATGCCGCAGCATAGTAAGCAGATTTTATGATACGATTTTATACACTCTTTTGAGATGATATCGTATTGACGGATAAATGCTTTTTGTGTATATTAGACAAAAATATATTTTTGCTGAAAAACAAAAAAATCTTTATATAACAATAAAATCAGGCTGAAACAGTTTTATGTTTTGTACTTCCGGTGCTAAATTATAAAAAACTGTTGAAGCGGCATTTTCCCTTAAAGAAAGGTCTTTTTTATGCAGATGTTTTTGGATGGCAATGATTGGAAAGTTCAATACTTTATCTCCCAGCACGAAGTGAACACCCGCAATACGCCCCACATAAAAAATATGTTTATGGATACCGCCCGCTCCGCAAGGTTCATCCTTGCCGAAGAAGATCCGCAGGGTTATTTACCAGCTACCATTCCCGGCTGCGACCGCTCCATTCTTTTGGAAAATGACGAGATCGACGACCCCTATTACGGCAGAAATGCCGACCGCAGCCGCTGGCCGGAGCAGTACGAATGGGCGTACCGCAAAGAGTTCACACTGCCTGAAGAGTGGAAAAGCTGCCGGACCATCACCCTGAAACTCCACAGTGCCGGTTACAAAGCCGTAGCTTTCCTCAACAACGAATATCTGGGCGAAAGAACCGGCATGTTTGCTGCGTGGGAATACGATGTATCCAGAGAGATCAAGCGGGAAGGCAAAAATGTTTTGAGCTTGATTTTTGAACCCGCCCCGCAGGCAAGCCCTGATCATAAGCACGATGAACCTGCTGAGTTTGCCTATTATCACCATTGCCAGATGAGTTTCGGCTGGGACTGGGCACGCACTTTGGTCCCCACCGGTATCTTTGACCATGTGGAGCTGCGGGGTGCCGAACTTGCCCGGGTACGGGATTGCGGATTTTTTACGCAAGGCAAATCGGTCAAGCTGGCATTGGAGCTGGGAACATTGGAAGATTGCACCCAGGATTTGACCTGCGCGCTGGAACCTTTGAATTTTTCCGGCAAATCCCTGACCGTAAAACGCACCGTGGAACTGACTGCGGGCAAAGTCAACACGCTGGATTGGGAGTTTGACTTCCCCGAAGCCGAACTCTGGTACCCCAACGGCTGCGGCGAACAGAAGCTCTACACTCTTACTTTGACCATGCCGGGGGATAAATTCACTAAACAGGTGGGATTCCGGGATTTGAAAATGCTCCGCAATCCCGGCTCCTGCGAAGACTCTTATCCGCTGACCTTTTCCATCAACGGCAAAAAGCTCTTTGCCCGGGGCTTGAACTGGGTTCCGGCAGATATGATCTTCTCCCGGTTGGATGCAAAACTTTATGAGCGGGAAGTCAGGCTTGCCAAAGAAGCGGGCTTCAACTTGTTCCGCATTTGGGGCGGCGGCTTGATCGAAAAAGATGAGTTTTACGCCGCTTGCGACCGCCACGGTATGCTGGTGTGGCAGGAGTTTCCCCACGCTTGCAGTCAGTACCCGGATAATCCCCGGTATCTGGCAGAAAAAACGGTCGAGGGTGAAGCGATCGTGCGTAAGCTCCGCAACCATGTATCTATGGCAATGTATTGCGGCGGCAATGAGGTATTGTATTATGGAGAAATACCCTTTCACCCCCTCTACAAAAATTACGAAGCATTGGTCAACAAGCTGGCTCCCGGTATGCCTTTCCACATCTCTTCGCCGGATCAGTCCCGCCCCGGCGAGCGGGATCACGGGCCGTGGCAATACGCCGGGCACAAATTCTGGAACACTCATAAGCGTTTGCTGGCAAGTGAGTTCGGCTGTCCCGGATGGGCGGAAGTCGAATCCATTGAAAAGTTCATTCCTGCCAATGATCCTTGCCCCAAAGGTCAGAGCTGGCAGTTCCACTTTTCCAACTGCAAAAATATGGATCAAATCCTTGCGTCGTTCAAGCCGGAACAATCCAGCCGCCGCCAGATGTGCGACCTTAATATGTATGTGCAAGCCGATCAGCTGGAATATGCTATGAGCCACTACCGTTCGCTTTATCCGGAAGCCTCCGGCTGCTACATCTGGCAGTACAACGAATCGTGGCCCACTAATTCTTACAGCATCATCGACTTTTACAGCCACCCGAAAATGGCGTATTATCATGTAAGTCACAGCAACGCTCCGGTAATGGCGTTTCTGGAAGATGACGGCTGGAATATTGAAAATAATAGGTATTCCGGCAAACTCTTTGTAATAAATGACAACGCTCCTATGGAAAACGCCAAACTCGTTTTCCAAGCTCTGGATATCAATGGCAAAGTAGTTTATCAGCAGGAATTTGCCAAAACATATCCCTCGGGCGTGACCCCGGCGGGCAGCGTGGAGTTTGAAGTCGGCAACTTGTTTGAAAGCAACATCGCTATCCTGAAATACTGTATAGCCGATGCCGCAAACAACATCATCTGGGAGCATGAACGCATTTACGGCACCCCCCATTTCGACCAGATCTGGAACCTCGCCAAAACCTCACTGGAGTACACCAGCGAAGTTTGCGATCGTGATAACGGCGAAAAACTTTTGACCGTAACCGTGGAAAATACCGGCAGCAGTGCCGCCCTGTTCGTCCGTGCCGATCTGCCCGAAAACGAACTCTACACCGTCTACTGGCTGGATAACTATTGCCTCGTCGAACCCGGCAAAAAACGCACCTTCCAAGCCAAACTCACAGCCGGAACCACCCCACACAAAATAACCCTGCGAGGCTGGAACACTCTGTAAAAGGTTGATATGGGAAACTTGGGGAAGAGGGAAAAACCTTTTGGAGGAAAGGTTCTTTCCCTCTTCCCCAAACCCCATCACCCTTTTCCAAACCTTTTATTGGCATTTATCTATTTCGTTTGCGAAATAGATAAATGCCCTTTAAGTTTTAAAAAAGTTCCAATACAAAATTTCATCATATAACTTTTTATTGACCTACCCGTATCGGGAAGAGAGCCTTTTGAAAAAAGGTTCTCTTCCCCACCTTGGCCCGCCATAGCCTTGGGCGTCGGCGGAACCCCATTTTCCAAAAACTTTCGTCGCAGCTGAAAACCTTGTTTTTTGTGTAAATTTTGAAGTTGAAGGTTGAAATTTACACAAATTGCAGTATATTAACTTGTGAACAGCCAAGGAGGTTTTTAATGATTCAGCGTTTTATAGAAGTGCAGCTGCGGCGTTTGGCAGCACAATTCCCGGTCATCACCATCACCGGTCCACGGCAATCCGGTAAAACTACTTTGGCACAACATTATTTCAAAAATTATGATTATGTAAACCTGGAAGATCCTGAAGTCCGGGCGTATGCCGCAGAAGATCCCAAAGGTTTTCTGGCAGATCATCCTTCTCCATTGATTATTGACGAAGTTCAGCGGGTTCCGGAATTGTTGAGCTATATTCAGGTTATGGCAGACCGTGACCGTAAGGCAGGACAGTATGTCTTAACCGGCAGTCATCAGCCCAAACTGAAAGCTGAAATCAGTCAATCTCTGGCAGGTCGAACCGGAATCTTGCAGTTGCTTCCGCTCTCTATTGCAGAACTTGCTGCTGCCGGCTGTTCGTTAGAGCGTGATGTGCTGCTGCATCGGGGATTTATGCCTAAACTCTATGCTATGCCGGAAGCGGATGCAGAACTGGAATACTCCAACTACTTTGCTACTTATGTGGAGCGCGATGTCCGGCAGTTGATCAACTTGCAGCATCAGCACGAGTTTGAAGTATTTGTCCGATTACTGGCGGGGCGGGTCGGACAGCTTCTCAACCTCAACAGTTTATCTGACGATATTGGTGTGAGCAGCAAAACGCTCAAAGAGTGGCTGAATATTTTAGAAGCAAGCTATATAGTTTTCAGACTTCCGCCATATTTTGAAAACTTTGGTAAGCGTTTGGTCAAGACTCCGAAAATCTACTTTACCGAACCGGGGCTTGCCGCATGGTTGATCGGAATCAAATCGGCAGATATGGTCAAACGGGATCCATTGATCGGTAATCTCTTTGAAAATATGGTTATTATTGAAGCCTTGAAAGCCCGTCTGAACTCCGGAAATACACCGGATATGTATTTCTTCAGGGATCAGCGTGGATTTGAGATCGATATGCTGATTGCCGCTGAACGCAAACTCTATGCGTATGAAATCAAATCTGCCCGCACCTGGTCATCTGATTTTGCCGGCAATCTTAAATCTTTTGCCGAACGGGATGCAAAAATAGAAAAGGGTACGGTAATTTATGCCGGTGACTTGAAACGCTCCGGCAATCCGGCGGCGGTCAACTTTGTCAACACCGCCGGTGTCATTCCCAATTAACTGGCATATCACTGTTTACAGAACTTACTTTGGGGCTCTGTTCCCAATATTGTTTGATGAACAGTAAAGATGTTGAATCATATTTTTTCAAAACTTAATAAAAGGTTTGGAAAAGGGTGATGGGGTTCCGTCTTCGCCCTGCGGGCTACGCCGTGACAAGTTGGGAAGAGGGAAAGAACCTTTCCTCCAAAAGGTTTTTCCCTCTTCCCCAAGGCACAACAAAATTTACTTTTTAACGCTTTTGCGGTACTCTGCCGGGGTCATCCGGTAGACTTCCTGAAACTTGCGGTAAAAGGCATCTACGCCGCCGAAGCCGATCTCTTCGGCGATACGGCTGATGGCAAGGGGGGTGCTTTTCAGGAGCAAAGCGGCGGCTTCCAACCGCAGTTTTACTATGTATTGCAGGGGCGTTATATCAAAATAACGGTTCCACGCCCGGTAGAAACTGGCTCGGGACATGTTGTATTGCCGGGCAATATCTTCCACGGAGAGTTTTTCGTTGTAATGCACCTGCATCCAGATCGAAGCGTTGCGGGCAATGGTCTCTTCGTCGGGGGAACTTTCTGTATCTGCCTGAAACAGTTCCCGCAAAAGTTTGAAACAAACCCAGTCGATCTCGTCGGCAGCTCCGGGAGTGTAAATGGAGTACAGACAGCGGCGGAAATCCTGCAAAAGTTCTTCGATCTTGCCGGTCATTTTAAATTCTTTGATATTTTCCGCTGGCAGCATACCCAAACGGGTCAACTCATCGGCAATAGCTATGGGGTACTTGAAAGAGATGGTATCCCGCAGTTCAAGCTGGGTATTTTTTATGCTGGAGCCGGGGCGTTTGATCAATACATGCGGAAAAGTCATACTGCAGGGTTCACCGTTGATCTCATCTTTGCAAACATCCGCCGAACCGGCAAAGCGGATGGAAACTTCCAGCAGATCATCTGCAACAAAAAACTGCTGATCCACCGGCAGCAGCACACGCCAACAGTAATAGATGTGCGACACCTGAAAAGGAAATTTGTTTTTCCGTGGCAGTAAATGAGTTGAAATAGATTGTTGTGACATGATATTCTTCCCGTTTTGATCTGATATTACAATAACTTATCTAAGCAAAAAATCAAGTTGTTGAGACGATTTTATAGAGTTTTTTGAGAAAAAACCGTCTTGACGGACAGGATTTTTTTATGTATATTAGCTCCGTACAGTATATTTATGTTTTATTTTTGCAAAAAAGTGAGAAAAAAATGCTGAAGAATGTTGCTTTGAAACCCATCACCGGGACTTTTATCAATATGTTGGTACCTGATACCGGGATCACCAACAACGGTTTGAAAGAGTGGGAACAGGATTTTCAGATGCTGAAAGTTCTGGGCATGGATCAGCTTTTCATTATCCGTACCGAATTTGAACAAAACGGGGTATGTCTTTCGGCAGAAGATCCCCGTTCCACGACTTGGGAAGAAGACGACAATTTGCTGGATATGGCGTTCCGGCTGGGCGAAAAGTATGATATGAGCGTCTATCTGGGCGGCCCGGTCAGCATAAGCAATCTCCACAAAGGCGACTGGCAGAAAGAAATCAACGACACCAAACGCTATTACGACCGCACCGTGCCCAAATATGAGCATTACAAATGCTTTAAGGGGTTGTATGCGTCGCTGGAAGCGTTGCCGTGGCACTTCAATTTTCTGGATATAGCCCGGGAAACTCTTAAATATATGAAAGCCAACTGGCCGGAAAAAAAGACCTTTATCAGCCCCATCATCAACGGGGTGCTGGGCGATTATTCTTCGCACTACACCGCCGATCAATGGGTGGATATTTACCGGAGATATTTTTATGAAGACCTTGCCGGAGTGCTGGATTACTGTGCCCCGCAGGATTGGTTCGCCGCCCCGGCTTGCTGCTATGGCGAGATCCAGAGCAACGGTTACGCCGAATGGTTCAGCAAGATGGGCAAACTTTTTGATGAATGCGGCATTGAGCTGTGGAGCAATCTTGAGTCCTTCCAGCGGCCCTTCCCGGGGCACGGCGAACCCAAAGGAGTATTCCGCCAGAGCGACTACCGCACGATGTATATGAAACTTGCAGAGGCTTCGCCCTGGGTCAAGCGGATCATCACCTACGATTATTTTACCTGTATGAGCCCCAATACCGAATGGGGTTCCACCCGCCGCTTGCTGGCAAGATATATGGAAATGATCGGCAAAGATCCATCAGTGATAGATGAAATTTTTGTCTGAAAGAAATATCAACAAGCAATTTTTAATCAGAGATTTTAATTTTAACTTGGAGGAAACAAAAAAATGAATTGTAAAGCCAGATTCACCCTTATCGAACTGCTGGTGAGTAAAACTTGTCAAATAGGTGTTTTGCCGTTGTATTACCTCAAAAAAATCTATAAAAACAACACATCCTTACGCCCGGCAGGGCGCACTTCACGCAGTTTTGACAATTGTCAAAACTGTTCTTCACACCTTCACATCTTCACTCGATCAGCGTTCACGCTGATCGAACTGCTGGTAATTCCTTCTCATCTCTGCTGTAACCGTATGCGGAATGTATTGAAAAAGAATAAGGCAGAGAGAGGTTCTTTTTCACCTGCCCATGGGCAGGTGAAGCTGTACAGCTTCACCTTAATAGAACTTCTCGTGGTAATCGCAATCATCGCCATTCTGGCGGCAATGCTGCTGCCGGCTCTTTCTGCCGCTCGGGAACGGGCAAGATCATCCAGCTGCACAGCCAACTTGAAACAGTGCGGATTGTCGACCTTGATGTATGCCGACAGCAATGATAACTGGACATTTTGTGCAGGGCCGGAGAACGCTGCCGATGCACCATATCAGGCATCCCGCTGGGGCAAGTTTATTATTGATCTGGGGTATTTGCAGGATCATAAAGTGCTCTACTGCCCCTCGCTGAACAATGTGAGCAATTCTCCTGAAAAAGACACCAGTCGCCGCTTTACCTATGGGTTCCGCTTGAAAAACAGCAGTACATTATATTTTAATCTGGGCATGAATTTCGGCTGGCGACTGGGCAAATTGACCCTTTCGGGAAATCCGGCGGAGTCAGACCCCTCCGAATTTATGATGATCGGCGATACTATCCGTACTGCCGGAACTCCGTCGTTTCAGGATCAAATGTGCGTAATGGATTCGGGGGCAACAACCTCCATGCCGTGGCGGGGCGGGGTGCACGTACGCCATGGCAATACAGCAAACATAACTTTTGCTGACGGCCATTGCGAAAGCCGCAACGGCGAAGAACTGGGCGATAAACTTGAAGAACGCGGCATTTGGAAATATTTGATCACCAATACAGCGATCACTCAAAAAAGTAATTAAAAATCAATCAATATAGATAGGAGAAATATCATGCGTACAACAACTTTTATTCTGGCTTTGATGGCAATGTTTACCTTGAGTGCTTCCGAAGTCAACCTCTTTAAAAATGGTGATTTTGCCGAGGGCGGCAAGCACTGGATGCTGCTTAAAGGAGCCAAGGTAAGCAGCGATGTCAAAGCTGACGGCAAAAACTCGGTTGTGATCACCAAAGGTCAGCAGGTCATACAGAATGTAACCGTTGACCCCCAAGCCGATTACCTCCTGACTTTCAAGATGAAAGGCGAAAATATCGCCAAAGGCAAACACGGTCAGGGAGCCCGCATCATCATCCGGGGCGGCAAACGCTACGGCAGAGGTACTGCTGACCCCAAGGGCAACAGCATGACCGGCACTTTTGACTGGAAAGAGGGCAAAATCCTGCTCAAAGGCTCCTATTTCCAAAGCAATAAACTGGTTTTTACCATGCATTTGGATACCGAAGGCACTTGCTACTTTGCGGATTTCAAACTGGTAAAAGTTGCCGCCGGAAAGAAATCTGAATAATTTTCAAACTATATAACCAAAGAGATTTTTTATGCGTATATTATTTATACTGCTGGGGGCTTTTTTTACCCTGAATTTAAGTGCCAACGCCGTTAAAAACGGCGATTTCAGCGAGGGTTTCAAACATTGGGCGGTGCTGAAAGACTCCCTGAAAAACCCCGTGCAGATCGACGGCAAAAACGCCGCTTGCGTAACCAGCCGCAAAGGTTATGTGCAGAGTGTAAATCTGGAACCCAACGCAGTTTATGAATTGAGTTATCTCGTGAAGGGCGAAAATATCAGCTCTGCCAACCCCGGCCGCTTCGGCGGGCGGATCATCCTTAAAGGCGGCAAAGTTTACGGCCGTGCCGTCGCCACCGATGACGGCAGCTGTATGACCGGTACTTTTGACTGGAAAAAGGGCGTCTACCGCTTTAATGCCTCCAAATTCACCAGCAACCGTCTGACGATACATCTCTATTTGGATGTGGAGGGCAAACTCTATTTTACTGACCTCAAGCTCCGCAAAGTCGGCGTGGAAAAAATCGAAGTGGTCAAGCCCGGCAAACAGTTTTTCCGCCAGAGCTTTATGAAAGGTTATCCCCTGCCGGACTTTTACCCCACGGACAAGGCTTTCGGGCTGGTGGAACCGGGCAAACCCGCAGAGTTTGCTTTGGAAATGCAGAAGCTGGATGATCTGGAATACACGCTTACCATGAAAAACGATCTGGGCAAAACTGTCTATACCCAAAAACGCAAACCCTACACCGAAGGCGAAAAAATCGTCGTTCCCGGTCAGGAGCGTGGCTACTATGTATTGGAAGTCCATGCGTTTGTGGGCAATAAAGAGATCGCTATGGTGCAGAGTGCCTTTATCAGCACTCCGGCTATGCAAGGCAAACGCGACCCCTTCTTCCGGGTCAACCAGTTCGGTATCTGGACACCCCTGATGGAAGGCTACCGGATGATGGGGGTGGGTTCGGCAACGCTGCCAATTATCGGCGGCGAAAAAGGCGACCCGGCAGTCAACGCCCGCAAGCGTTTTCTGGGTACTTACAAAAAGTTTCTGGATTCGGACTTTGAGCTGCATGCACTCTATGTAGGCGGCATGAGTCAGGCCGATTGCAATATGGATATGTTCCGCCGGGGCTACCCCATGTATTCGGAAGAATATCTCAAGAGTATTGAAGCGGCAGTCACCGAAGCGGCAAAAATCCTGAAGGGCAAGGTAAAATCCTACGGTACCATTATGGAAATACCTTCCCACGCCCAAATGAAGCACAAACACGCCGGAACCTGGGTGGAAGCCATGAGCCAGCAGCTGTTCCGCAGCCGCATCGTTGCCCGTGCCGCCCGCAAGATCGACCCCAAGGCAAAAATCACCGCCGGGGGTAACAATGTGGAAATGTATATCGAGCCCTTTGAACGAATCGTAATGAGCGATCTGGTGGATGACTTTGATATTTACAACATCGACGCCTACTTCGGCAACTGGGATCTTACCCAGGGCAAACCCAATGTGCCGGAACGCAGTTTGCGGAATTTCTATCTCAAATCCAGCAATCTTGCCCGCTCGCTGGGCAAATCCCCTCTGGTGGAAAATACCGAAACCGGCTACAACATCTTTTACGGCGACCGCTATGACGAAGGTCTGGCAGTAACGCAAGCGGCGTTGACTGCACGGGCGATCATCATCAGCAAGGCTTCTCCCGTAAGCAGTGTGGCACTTTTCCGCTTGAGCACCCACTACGGATACAACGAAAACAAGCCCTTGAGCGGCTGTATGGCAACTTGCTGGAAACCGGGGCGTGCCGCCGATAACAGTACCATCTACACTCCGCTCCCCGGCGGTGCGGCGTTTGCCGTATTTGCCAGAGAGCTGGCGTTTGTAAAATTCGTGCGGGAAGTCAAGTCTGCCGATAATTTGATGTACGCCTATGTTTTCACCCGCCTCGACGGCAAAACCGTGCTTTGTGCGTGGATATTGGAAGGCGAAGCCGATTTGCCGATCGAACTGGCAAAACCGGGTGTAAAAGTAAGTATGTATGGCAGAGAAAACAAGGTTGCTGCCGGTAAACAAACTCTCAAACTCACAGAGCAGCCCTTTTATCTGGTAATAAACGAAGATGCCACCCAAGTTGCCGACAAGGTGGATAATTACTTTAAAACCCTCCGCCCCAAGTATAAAGCCGGTGCCAAGCTCCTTGCTGTTGATAAAGCCATGCTGTATGTAAACAACACCGTGCGGGAAAAAATCACCGTCAAGTGCGGCAAAAGTTCCATGACCATCCTGCCCGGCAGTATCGGCGAATTGCCGGTGGCGATCCAGCCGGGAGCGAAAAAGCTGGATTTTACAATCAATGGCGAAAAATTCTCCGCCAATATCATCAACAATACCGTAAAGTTCAGAAAAGCCTCCGGCAAAACAGTATATACTGAAAAACTGGTGGTTCCCAACCATGTCAAGCCCACATCGGCACTGCATCCGGAATTGAGCTATTTCAAAAGTTCCATGAACCCCAACGGGCATAATATTTCTGTGGAATACAGCCTGACTTACGACGACAAAAATCTCTACATTGCCGCTAAAGTTGACGACCCAACCCATGTCCAGCGGTTCAATAAAGACAATATCTGGCGGGGCGACAGTTTGCAGTTCGTCTTTGCCAACGCTCCCGCCGCCCCGGCGGATGTGCGAAATCTGGATGCCGACAGCAAAACCTATACTCAAGGACACAATTACAGCGTGGCATTGACACCCCGGGGTACGGAGATCGTGAAATATCACACCAATCTGGGTACCAAAGTAAAAGCTCAAGCCTTCCGCAAAGGCAATTACACTTATTACAACATAACTGTACCCAAAAGCGAAATAAATTGCATTTCCGGCAAACCGGTGTACTTTAACTTTGTAGTTTTTGATAACAACAGCAAAACCGCCAACACCGCCCCCTACTGGCTGGATATGGATGACGGTCTGGCGGGCAACCGGGATAACTCGGCAGTTCCGCTGGTGATTTTTGAGTGATTGGGAGGCACAAAGTGGATTTTACAGTAAAATATGATGTTGCAGTCGTCGGTGCCGGGGTTGCCGGTATCGCCGCGGCATTGGCGGCGGCACGCCGGGGGCATAAAGTAGCTCTCATTGAAAAACAGACCCTCATCGGCGGACTTGCCACGGCGGGATTGATCTACATATATTTGCCTTTGTGCGACGGCAAAGGTACGCAGGTCATTAAAGGTATCTCCGAAGAAATGCTCTACAAATCCATGGAGTTCAGCCAGTTCGATCTGCATAAAGATTGGGGCGGCGCCGGGATCAGCGAAGTCGGTCAGCGTTACAACCGCCTGCGGGTGGATTTTTCGCCCGCCGGGTTTATCTTGAGTCTGGACGAAATGCTTGCCGAAGCCGGGGTGGATCTCTGGCTGGATACCAGAGTTTGTGCTGTGCAGAAGTCCGGCGATAAAGTTACTGCTCTGGAAGTGGAGAATACTTCCGGCAGGATTGTTGTCCAAGCCGGAGCTTTCGTAGATGCCAGCGGCGAAGCCATCATCGTCCGCCGTGCCGGCGGAGCGGTGGAGTGCGATTACAACAATCTCTCGCTCTGGCTCATTGAAAACAGCCCGGAAGCGGATAAATCCAACTATTATTTCGGCAAAACTTTGCGGGTCAAACCCTTTATGTTTGCTAAAAACGACATTGCCCCCGGCGACGGCATGGATGGCAAGAAGGTAACTGAATTTACCCGGGATTGCTACAAACATTTGCGGGAATTTTACCGCGAAAGCTACCAAACCAGCAACCGCTATGAGCATTACCCCATCCATCTGCCCGCCATGCCCCAGTTCCGCAAGATCGCTGCCGCCAAGTGCCGGTTTATGCTTGATACTGATGGTTACGGCGTGCATCACGAAGACTCCATCGGGCTGACCGGCGACTGGCGGGCTCCCGGCCCGGTGTGGGAAACTCCGCTGCGGTCGCTGGTGCCGGAAACTCTCGACGGCGTATTTGCCGCCGGCAGATGTATGGGTGCGATCAACGATGCCTGGGAAGTCTACCGGGTGATCCCCACCGCCGCCATGACCGGTGAAGCCGCCGGACTCGCCGCCGCCTTGACTGTAGAAAACAAGTGCGACAGCCGCGCTCTTGATTACAAGCTCGTGCAGGATGCCTTGCGGAAAAAAGATGTGCCGCTGCACTTAAGCGATGTAAATCTGACTGGGGAGCTGTAACCCAAGTGCAACATATTTTCCATTTTATAAGCATTTGAGTATTAACTGTAAGCAAGTTTTACGCACAATCAAAATCACCGGATTATCCACTGTATTGACAGCATTTTCAATTGTTTTATTTCATAAAAAGCAAAAAATCGGTTATTATGAGGTAGTTTTATCCATTGTTTTTACAACTCTCCCGGAGCTTTTTGCCGTTCTTGGGTAGCCGAATCACTCAATTCAAAGTGCGGACACGCCGGATCTGAATAATTGATTTCAAGGGGCTTATCCGGATTGAGAATACAGATTTCTTCCGAACCATCGTCCGGACATTGTTCAAGTTCTGGAAGCGGTACACGGCGAGCTTGAATTTGTCTTTGAGCAGAACCCGGATTGGAAGCCGGACATCAAGTGGCAAGTGGAAGAAGCCGCCTGCAAGCTGGGCTTTACCCTTGCAACCCTTTCCAACTGGTACGATGACGAAGAGGAAACCTAAGACAATCTTTGTGCATTCAACTTGATAATCTGCTGAATTTCATCATATACCGGGCATGGATGAGTTATAGCAAGTTCACTCTTCAATGATTCTGCCGCCGGGATGATTTTCTTGAGCAGATCATCTATTTGAGCAAACACGATCTCCGGACGGATTTGACAATCAACAGCCATCTCCTGAAAATTACTTCTTGAGATATTGGCAAAAGCAAATTCCTTTCCAATAGACATCGCAAACTCACGGGAGAGATTGCTGTAAATTTCTGTGCAAAGCAAATCGTAGACTGGTGCAAGTCTGGTGTTTTTACCACTGTAAAGGACCGAGAAATTCTTTGCGTGAGCATCGCCGTTCCCAATCAGAAAATTCAAAATAATTCGCCGTAAAAAATCAAGTTGTCCCGCAATACCGCCGTGCATTTTCTTGATAAGATTGAAGCAGACCGGAATAGTTGGACCACCGTCATTTTCATATTTCTTTTCGGGATCTACGCTGAAAAGTTGACAGAAATCTTCCTGGTGCAATCTGGAAACCTTGCCGTTATTCTCCTTGCGGTCATATCTCTTTACACAATAATAAGGAATATGATCAAAATAGATAATGTCGCAAGGTGGAGCAGGAAATCCCAGTTTCTCCGCAAGGCGCATACAAAAGAACTCATTGAACACGCTGTTGGGATATTCTGCAATTGGTGGTTTAATGATATGAGTTGACGGCTCACCGTACAAAGGCAACAAAATTTTATTGTCCTTAACGCAGGCAATCAGTTTATCCTGTGCACCAGTTCCGGATATGCGGAAACCCTCATCTCTTCCCAGATTCAACGGACGTTTGGGCAGTTGTGTTAAAATTTCAACAGCTTCTTCATTCGTGAGTTCACGGAGAGAGGGCGGATTTGCGCTGACAGTTTCCTCATTCTCTGCAGGATACAAAGAAACTGCTCCGGCACAATCTCCGCCAATAGCTTTGAGAAAACCAAAAATATTGTGTCTTGAAAGATGCAGAATTTTACCAAGGCGTTTTCTGACCACATCCGGCGGCAGAAGATTGTCGAAAAAAACTGAAGTAGTTTGATCATCAAACGCTTCTTTCTGAAGAGGAAGCGTAAAAGAGAGTGGCACTGCAGATGGATCTTGCAGATAATCTTCTGAATAACGGAATGAAAGAGTACCTTTGTCGGATTCAAGAAAACCGGCAAGTTTACCCAGCAAAAAAACATTCAGGGTTTCCATTATTCATCATCTCCTTCAATCGTGGTCAGTTCAATTGTAACACCAAGCGTTTCGAGGACACTGAAAACCTTGTCAATATGCATGGAACTTTTGCCGTCTTCCAAATCCCGGACAAAGCGCACTCCGACATTAGCCAGTTGCGACAGCTGAACTTGAGTTACATTCTGTTTCTTTCGTTCAGAACGGACAATATCAGCAAGTTGTTGAATATTTGAGAGTTCTATTTTCATTGTTTGTATTTCCTTTCAATGTTAATATAGCACATCAAACAAGATTTTCAAGAAAAAATCAACCCTATCGGGGCGATTTTGATAAAACCACAGGCGAATCAACCCTATCGGGGCGATTAAAGTAAAAAGATAAGGAATCATTATGACAAAAATCAACTGGAACATTATCGATCACGAACTGAAGCAGGAACTTGTGAGCGATGATAACCGCTGGCATATCTCAAAAACACAGAAGGGCGAGGAGGAGAGCAAGTTCTTTCTGACCAACTATGGCCTTTTGCTGAAGCAGACCGTAACGGAAATAAACGCTTTGGGATTGAAAACCAGAGAGTGGACTTCCGTCAGCACCGGCAGACTCCATAAAGCAAAGAAATGGGATACCGGCACGGTTTACCGCATTCTTTCCAATCCGGTTTATGCCGGATACACCAAACATTACGATGTAAATTATGAAGGTGAACACGAAGCGATCATTCCCCGTGACCAGTGGTAAAAAGTTCAGCAGATGATGAGTTCCAATGCCGGGGAGAGAAAGCGGTTACCGAAAGCAAATCCACCCGTTAAGCGGGCTTATAAAATGCGGACATTGCGACTGTGCTTTGACGCCGACTTATACAAAGAACCACGGGAAAAAGTATTGTTATTATATTTGCCAGAAAACAAACAAATCTCCCGATCACCAGTGCGAATTGAAACGCATCCCTGCCGGAGATTTGGAGCATTCCATCCTTACGCTGATCGCCGGATTTTTTCATACCCCATCCGTCATCAAAGCGACATTGAAAGCGGTCAAAGAAAAGGAACAGTTGCTTCGGGAAAATTACACCAACGACTGTGAACGGTTACAGAAACATCTTACCGAACTGAAAAAGAATGCCTTGCAGAACGATACCGATTTTGACGAAATCAGAAAAGTTGGAGAACTGCTCACCGAAGCCAAAAAGAAAAAGGCGCAGTTGCGGGAATCATTGTCAGAAACGGAGATCATTGCCGCCCTCGGCGATATTTCCGGACTTTGGGAATTTATGTTTCCCGGAGCAAGACAGGAACTGGTGCATCTGCTCATCGGTGAGATAAGAGTTTTTGCCGACAAAATCAGTTTGACATTAAAAGTTGACGGATTGAAAGACCTTGCCTCCGAAATGGCGGTCAGCGGATATTTTTATGAACCCCACGGAGAGCCGGAGAAGTTCCCGGAAACCGCACAGGAAGTTTTGGATGATGGTTCAATCCGGATGACCATGCAGTTGGAAAGCAAGAAAATTGACGGTCACCGCCGAGTAGTGATTCCTGCTCCCGGTGCAGACCGGATGAAGCAGCAGTCCTTACTCCGGGCAATCCGCAACGGGCAGCGGTGGATGGAAATGCTGATCAACGGAGAAGCAAAGAATATCACAGACCTGGCGGCAAAGCTCGGTTGGAAACCGCCGTATGTAACGCGGGTACTTGGCTTGGACAACCTTGCTCCGGACATTGTTGAAGCAATCGTGAACGGAGCAGAACCCGATGGGTTATCCAGCGCACAAATTATGAAAAACATTCCGGAAGACTGGAACGAACAACGGAGGCTTTCCGGTTTCCCGGAACGGTGATTGCGGGAACCGCTTGGCGGCAGGAGAAATCCTGCCGCCTTTTTGCGTTTCAAGTGGCATCGTTGTTTGGAAGATGCCTGTTTTTCTGCTTTTTTACACGGTATGCTTGAAAAAACTTTTTCCGATGGTATATTAAACGGAATAGTACAGGAGTTAATTGTGAAAAAATATCCCTTCCTCTTTTATCTGGCATCTCTTTTACTTTTCGGTTCAAATGGAATAGTCGCAAGTTTTGTAAAACTGCCAAGTACAGAAATTGTTTTCTGGCGAACTGGTTTGGGAGCATTATTGTTGATATTACTTCTATTCTGTATAAAATACAATTGTGTGTTCCGAAAAGAGTATAAACAGCTTCCGTTTATCATTATTTCCGGAATTGCCATGGGCGGCAGCTGGATGTTTCTTTATGAAGCATACCGGCAAATCGGAGTATCAACGGCATCGCTGCTTTATTATTGTGGCCCGGTTATTATTATGATCATTTCTCCACTGCTGTTCAAAGAACGGTTGACGATAGTAAAGATTGTCAGTTTTCTAATCGTTTTATCGGGTATTATTTTACTGAATGGAACATCGGCTCTTGCCGGTGAATTCAGTACCGGAATGTTTTATGGACTTGCCTCGGCAATGCTTTATTCTGTGATGGTGATATTCAACAAAAAAGCAACACGGATCACGGGATTGGAAAATGCAACGATTCAATTGTTTGTCAGTTTTCTGACCGTTGCGGTATTCCTGTTGTTCCGAACTGATAATGTCTGGCTGCCGCCTTCAAACTCCTGGATCGCATTAGTCTTGCTTGGCTTGATCAATACCGGTGTTGGATGTTGGTTTTACTTTGGTTCTATCGGCAAATTACCGGTGCAGACAGTCGCCGTATGCGGCTATCTGGAGCCGCTGTCTGCTGTGATTCTGGCAGTTTTGCTGTTGGGGGAACCAATGACATTATGTCAAATGATCGGAGCTGTGCTTATTGTCGGCGGCGCAGTCATGGGAGAAATCCGGTCCAAACAATTTGTTCCCAATAAAAACAATGGAGATAAAAAGCCCTTGTGAAGCGTTTTGGTGAAAAAACTTTACAGGAGTTTGTCAGACTTGAAAAATGGACGGCTTGGTTGTTTGAATTATTGGGTTCGTTTGCATTTATATCTGATGATCGTTTCTCCGTCATAATTTTCGGCGAACTCTTCGATTTCAAAGCTGTTCTTTTTATAGAATTCAACGGCATCTTTGTCTGTTTCGGCGAATATGGATTTTACGCTGTAATCATCGATCAAACAGTTTATCATATATGATCCGATCCCCTTGTTTCTGAATGGAACATCTACTGCAATACCAACGATTTCAATTTTATGTTGCCCGGTAAAGGAAACAACAA
Source organism: Victivallaceae bacterium (assembly GCA_045585955.1). Classification (GTDB taxonomy): domain Bacteria; phylum Verrucomicrobiota; class Lentisphaeria; order Victivallales; family Victivallaceae; genus SIG78. The sequence continues at coordinate 7,134 of JAZMZK010000035.1, read as the reverse complement.
TAATACCCGCAACTTTACCTTGATGAAAACAGGCAAAGATTTTTATTGAATCATCGGTTGCAAACTGATCGGTTTTCTTTTGGAATTTTTCTTTTGTCGGCATGAACATGCAATATTTGTAGATATCATAAGTATTGCCGAACTCCAGTTTGTTGGTCAGTTCTATCAATTCGAGTTTGAGAATACTCATTTGTTATGCCTTCAATATCGTTTATTCCCATAACAACTGCCTTTATTTGAACTTTTGATAATATACCATCTTCCGCAGGCGTTTACAACTGCGGAATGACAATTTTTTGAGTTTTAAGGGGGCATGACGATTGTAAAAGTAAACGCACGCTCTTTTTGAGAGCAGTGTGCGTTTACTTTGTCAATTCACCAAATTATTTTCGATCTTTACTTTTCCGGTACATTCCCGGAGTTACACCGTAGATGCGTTTAAAACGCCGTACAAAATAATTTGAACTGTTGAATCCGCTGTTCAAGGCGATTTCTTCGATGTTCAGATTGGTCTCTTCAAGAAGTTTTTCGGCATGTTCAAACTGAAAAGAGAGTTTCAATTCTGAAAAACTTTTGCCCGAATACTTTTTGCACAATATAGAAACATACCCCGGTGTAATCTGCAGTATTTTTGCCAACTCATGGCGGGTGAATGGCTCATGAGAGTGATTGCGTAAATGGCGGCAAATCCATTTCCAGACCCGGTTTTCTCTTTTTACAGGAGAGGCAGTACTTTTTTCCAATGCGGTTATGGTAAGGCGCAAAAGCGGCTGCAGTAATTCTCCGGCTGCAGTATCTTCATTAAGTTCATGCAATGAATCAATCAGCTCAATAAGTTTTAAGCCATCTTCGCAAAGCGGTTCTGTGGTGTGGTAAAATATATCGTTTGCCGCCGGCGGCGGATGTATGCCGTCAAAATTGATCACCATTGAGCGGATATAGTCGCCGAAATACGAGAACGAAATTGCTTTATACGGTGTGCCGTAAGGATATTTCTTCAGCAGGGCATTTCTGGAACAATAATGAATCAGCGGCCCGGTAAAAGTCATCCGGGTCAGTTTGCCGTTCTGACAGAAACAGGCATCCTGCTGCCCATTGATAAGCACCAGCAGCCGCGGCACATAGTGCAGACTGTACGGATAATTTTCCGGCATACCGAAGAAGAGCTTTTTCGACTCAATATTCATTGCCAGTACTTCTTTTGCCGCTTCAATGATTTTACTTTGAGGTTCTTGATAATCTGTCATTTTTTAATTAGAATGCTATAAAAACGCGGTTGTAACAGTTTTCATTTAACAATAGTGCTATAATGTGAATATTTCAACTATTGACAAACATTTTTTTTAAATTAAATTTTACTGTAGCAGATTTCTGTCAAAAAAAGTGAAAAGGAGAACCTTATTATGAAAAGAAAGCCATTTACCCTGATCGAGCTTTTGGTTGTGATTGCCATCATTGCTATTTTAGCGGCAATGCTTCTGCCGGCACTCTCGGCGGCAAGAGAACGGGCAAAATCTTCAAACTGTGTAGGCAATCTCAAGCAGATCGGGATCGCATTGAGTTTGTATTGCGGAGATAATCAGGGATATGTTGTAACTCCGGTTGTCCGGAAATATGTCAACAAAAATGGTAATCAGATAAACTACACGCATTGGGGATATTTGCTGACAGATATGGAATATATGCCCGGCGACCCGGATAAGGCTTCTAAAGCATTTTTCTGTACTTCGGCACCGAATCTGCCGCCGCTGACATCGTTTATAGACCAGTATCCGAACTATGGAACCAATATTACTTTCACCCGGGATATTGATACTTCCAGCTGGGGAAAACGGACTGTCGGCAGTATAAACTCTCTGCATAACCCGCACCGGATGGCATTAGCTGCCGATGCCGGATATTCTGACGCGGAAGGCAAAAACGAAGCTGCCGGATATTGGTCTTTCGGAGCCAGCGGATCGTATTTCGGCTCGGGCAAAAATGTGGAATACAATACGGTTACGCCCTGGGGTGTATCCATAGCGCGGCATGGCAACCGGGCAAACATGCTTTTTGCGGATTATCATGTGGATACTGTACAAAAAACAGATTTCCCGACGAATATTTCCGATGTACCAAAGCCGTACAATTTTAATGTGGCATTCATAAAACAACACGATCAGAACTGATATATCAAGGAGTTTGCATAATGAAGAAAAAGTTTTTGCTGTTTGCAATAGTACACTCAATGCTTATATTGCCGCTTCCGGCAAAAGAGCTGGTCGAGCATAAAAACATATTAAAAAATTTTCATTGGCCGACGCCGATAACGATCACCCATTTTATTACATTTACCGAAGCCGCTCCGCTGGGGCTGAACATCTTTGAAATGCCCGATGAAGCCGGAGAAATGGTTATCAAGTGGCAGGATAATGTTTCAGTAAAAGTCGTCCGCAACGCCAACGGCTATTGGGTGGAAAACATCAATGCCGGCGTGTGGAGCTGCAAGAAGCAGCTCCCGGCAGGAAAACTGGAAGCTGCCACCGACGGCAGAGGCGTAACTTTCCGCTCTTCAGATCAAAAACTCAACCGTTTCTATGGCGGACTTGCTCCCAATGATCTTACTGTATGTCTGCCGCAGGGCGTAAAGGCTCCGGAGGTCAGATCAATCTATGTTATAGATGATATACTGCTTTATTTGAGTGCCTGTGAAGCGGAAAAAGTTCTTAATAAGGCGTTGAAACTTTTCAATGACCAGAAGAATATCGTTGAAAAAAGTCCAATTTATTCAGGCAACCGCTATTCATGGACGACCAATATCAGATTGAATATCAATAACCTTGCGCGCGTTAAAGCCGAAGCCGAAGCCAAACTGCTGGGTTTTCTGCCCGCATTGCTCAATGACCCGATAGTCCGCGACCGCTGCAACTGGGTATTTTATATGGCAATGCGGCAGGGTGCGTCCACCGGCGGTTATTTCGGCGGCAGATTTTATCAGATATGGGCAGATAAACTTCCCGGTCGCGGCGAAGTTTTGAGTGCCATGTACTTTGCCGATATGCTCGAAAAACTCGTTGCCAAGGTACGGCGGCATGAATTTGCTTCGGCAAAAGAGGCATACAACTATCAGGATATGCTTTCCGGCGGCATGGTTTCCGCTTTGGAATATGTACCCAAACAAGCCGGTCTGCCGGTAAATTTGCAGAAAAAAGCCGCTTTGCGCTGTGCCAGAGGCGAAGCCGAAAGCGTTCAGCTGGTACTTGCCGCCGCCGGTAAGAATGTGGATAATGTAACTTTGAGCGTATCGGCAAAAACTGCCGACGCTCCGGCTTTGGAGCTTGACCGGATCGAATTTGTCAATTTAACCCCGGCTGCAACCATACAAATTCCGCTGAACCGGGGATATGATCTGCCGGAACCGGATGTTTGCATCCCGGTCAAAAAAGGCGAAAAATTCTCGATTGCCAAGTATACCAATCAGCCGTTTCTCTTGACCGCTCAAACTCAAAACGGTACGATACCGGGAACTTACAAATATGTCGTTACAGTAACAGCAGACGGCAAAAAGGCTTTTGAGCTGCCAATAACTGTTAAAGTGGAAGACTTTGCTTTGCAGGAACGCATTCCCTCGCTGCCGGGATTGCGGGCGGAATATTTCAAGACTTTCTATCCGGATAAAAAAATGGCAAAAACTGCCCGGATGAATTTGATGAAAGCTATGCTCAAGCACCGCATGGCGCCGTTGAATCTCTACCGCCCCAGCCCGCTTGCCGAAGATCTGGAATGGACACTGAATAACGGTGTAAAAGATGTTCTGCTGGATGGCAAACTCGAAAAACTTGCCGATCCCCGCGAAGAAATGCCGCAATACATCGAACTCTACGGCAGCGTGGACGGCAAAAAATTTGAACGCATTCCTGCCGATGTAAAACTCGACCGGCGGGATAAAAAGAATCCGGTAAGCGCATTGGATATTTTTGTAACCGTAAAAGGCGATACCCAAAAATACAAATACTGCAAGCTCCATTACAGTCAGCCGACCGATATGCAGCTGAAAGGTCATATTTACTATTACGAAGCTATGTGCAAAGGCAGAAAAACCATGTTGGTCAACGGCAAAACCATGCTCAAAAACATGCGTTTTATTCAGCCCGATAAAAATAAAGCCGCCACTTGGGATCAGGCTAAAAATGCCGGATTGGTCAAGTTTGATCTGCTTAATAATAAACTTTACGGAGCTTCGATCTTCTGGAAAAACAGCGTCGGCGAAATCAAAACATTAAGGCTTTACAATGTTTTGCGTGACAAGCAAATAGCCCTGCTCAAGCCGTTTTACGACAAAGTGCGAGCCATCGGCGGCAATGATATAAATGTCTATCTTTACGGCTTTGATGAAAGAGGCGAACGCTACAACAAACCCATGCTTTCGGCAATGAAAACTGCCCGGCAGGTGTTCGGCAATGTCAAATTCGTTACCACCGCCACCAATCCGGAAGCTGATCCGGAACTTTTCAAATATCTTGATGTGCATTGCCGGAGTATCGGCAAATCCGACATCCAGCTTAATATGCAGACCGCCAAAACTTATGGTACCGATTACTGGTACTACATCGGCGGCGGTCCGTACTACCCATTCGGCAACTTTGAACGGGTCGATCAACCGCGTATCAACAGCCGCGCCTTCTTCTGGGCAATGATCGCTTACGATCACCTCAAAGGCTGGCTATACTGGGCGATCAATTACTGGAGCGGCAATGAACACTTATTCAAGGCTGACGAAATAGATTGGAGCTTGTGGAGTACCAATCATGGCAGTTTCAACGGTATGCGGTCTTTCTTCTACCCCGGCAAAAACGGCGAAATCTACCCGAGTTTGCGGGCAAGTGCCATGCGCGACGGTCTGGAAGATGTGGAACTTTTCCGCATAGCTCAAAAACTGGTAAAAACCCGGGAAGATAAAGCAGCACTGGAAACGATCCGCAATGGATATGCCACCGGATTAAGCAGTTTCTGCGGGGATATAAAAATGTTGGAAAAAAACCGTAATAAATTGTATGACCTTCTGGTAAAACTCTCGCCGAAAGTTAAAGTTACCCAACTGGAATTCGATAATTTCAACACCGGCAAAAACAGTTTATTTCACCCGGCAGTAACCCCGCTGAAAGACGGCAGATGGCTGGCGACTGTACAAAAAGTCATGAATTCAGATTTTTATGGCGAACCGGAATATACCATAAGTTCCGATCAGGGCAAAAGTTGGAGCAAACTGCAGAAAATCGATGCTTTGAATTACCGGAAACTGCCGGATTCCAAATTTATCGAAGCCGTTGCCGATAACCGCCCCTTCACATTGCAGAATGGCTCGGTGGTGGTTTTCGGCTGCAAAACCCATTATACTGAAAAAGGCAGAGCCGGCAACGATCCAGCCAATCAGCCGTATATACCGGCCCAGTTCACATATTATTCGATCTGGGATCCTGCAACCGGCAAATGGAGCGACCGCATGAAGCTCGATCTGCCCGGACTGAAACACTACCGCGCAGCGTGTACACAAGCTGTGCTGCTGGATGATGACAAGATCATTGTACCGCATTACCTTTCGGCAGATCAGACTTTGGGTGAGCTTGGAACACCGAAAAAATTCGGTGTACTGACTGCAATCTATCAATATAAAAACGGCAAGTTGCATTTTCTCCGGTGCAGCCGCATCATGACCAACAATGTCAAACGCGGACTCGTTGAACCATCTATTGTACAACTGCCGGATAAGAGCTACGCCCTGACTATCCGCGCTGAAGATGGTCTGATGTATTGTGCTTTCAGTAAAGATGCTGTTGATTGGAGCGAGCCAACTGCGTGGTGCTGGGATGACGGTACCAAGATCAGAACATCTTCCACCCAGCAGCACTGGGTTACGCTCAACGACCGGGTTTTTCTGGTATATACCCGTTTTGACGGTACGAACTTTCCGCTGCCGCTGCGTTTCCGCGGACCGCTTTATATGGCCGAGGCGGTTCCCGGTAAGGCAATACTGCTGCGTAACAGCGAAGTGGTGGTTTTTCCCCGCAAAAACCTTAACGGTATGGAAGGCAGATACGGTAACTTTCACTGCACTCAACTGAGCAAAGATAAAGCTTTGATAACCGATGCATTGTACTTTGCCAGAATAGTAGGTCCCCGCAAACATGGCGATATAAGCTGCGAAGTAAAAGCGGCCCGGATAACTGTTGATTGAATAAATACTTTCTTACTTTACTCGCTCCGGAAATTCCGTCAAGCCGTGCCGGTGAAATTTATCATTTGGGCGATCATCTCCTTATGTGTGGTGACGCCACCAATCCAGATGATGTAGAAGCATTGATGGGCGAAACGGAAGCAGACCTTTGGCTCTCCGATCCTCCCTATAATGTAGCGTATGAAGGGAGCAACGGGCTTACTATTGAAAATGACAATATGTCCGACAGCAACTGCCGTGGGGCTTGCCATGACATAGGGCTGAAAGTCCGGCAGTGTTTCGTGTGGAAAAAGAACTCACTTGTGCTGGGGCGTCAGGATTACCAGTGGATCCATGAGCCGTGCCTCTACTGAGTGTGTTTCTTACACACTTGCAGAAATGTTGTAATAGCCTTTGAGGCAACGAGTTTTACAAAATAATAGCAAGGATGATTTTTTCAGCAAGATTAAAAGGGGGACAAAAAAAATGGCGGAGAGAATTTTTATCGTCCCCCGCCATCCTGAAAGGCATTTTGAGCTTAAAACTTCAGAATTTTGTTGTGAAATGAAATTCTGAAAATCGCTTCACTTTTGTTCAGAAAAACTCAGAATGCACAGCAGTTGCCAGCAGTGTCAGTCGTCAATACTGACTTTCTCAGTCGAAACTTTATCGTTTTTTTGATCAAGTTTCGACTGTGAGCTTGATTTTTTCCATATGATGATGTATATTTGTTCTAAAGTAACTCAAGGATTTGACCAAGTTTCGACTATGCGGAGATAAGTGATATGCAATTCAAACGTGAAAAATACTTAAAACAGCTGATTGAACGTATGCACAATGGTGAGATCAAGGTTATTACCGGAATCCGCCGTTGCGGCAAAAGTTATCTGCTTTTCAATTTATTTACTGAATATCTGCGTTCAACTGGAGTTGATGATGAA
>JAZMZK010000034.1:0-19092 GCA_045585955.1 Victivallaceae bacterium | reverse complement strand
AGTCGAGCGAAGCCATCCGGCGTTTGAGGACGATTTTGCAACAAGTTGCAAAATCGCTCTAAGGGGGCGTAGCCCCCGCTTTAATTAAAGATCGTGAAGAACTACGCTGGATATAGCTGCTCAATGAGCAAGGGAGGTCACGGAGGGGAAAGCAATCCCCTCCGTGGTTGTGCGGCGGATACGATATTGCTGCCGGTAAAAGTGTGCCGCACATCACTTGCTTTTTGCATTGCTCAAAGATTTGTTTTGAGCAAAACGCAGAATGAGGGTTTATTAAGCTTTTGTTCAGCCAATCACAACTCGTTCTGTGGTGAAATTTGAGCTTAAACAATATAATACGGGAGTGTTGCAAAATTTTGAGTTTTGCAACACCCCCAACGAAAGTTTTTCAAAAAAACTTTTTACTTGACGATCGAGATCTTTTTGCCGTTGCTGCGGGCAGATTTGTGGGCTGCTTCGCAAAGCTCAAGATTCCGCAGACCGTCAACCGCGTTCAAAGGACGCTTGGAAAGCACGCTCTTGGCGTGTTTGGTGATCAAAGCCTGATAGATGTTCTGGACTTTGCCGGGAGCCAGTTTCTTCTGGGTCTTGCCGTTGTCCATTTCCAAACGCATCTTGATAGGTTCATCTTCGTAACCGGAGAGCTGGAACATGGTGCCGAAGCCGCGCAGAACCGCCTGATTACCATAGATTTCATAACCCAAATTGGTCAGAGTGCCGGCCAGACCGCCACGCATTTCGCTGAAAGCGACCTTGGCAGAGGCAACGATGCCGTTGGCCATACCGAACTTGATGTAAGCACCGTCTTCGGCTTTGATATCCATAAGTTTGGGCAGGTAAGCAGCTGCAACCCATTCCACGGTGGAGTTGAAGATATATTCAGCTACATAGAAGCAGTGGCTTGCCACGTCGCCGATAGGGCCGCCCATTTCTTTGATGTTGCTGCAACGCCAGGAGGCAGCTTCGGCAGGATCGTAACCAAAGGCAAATTCCATATGGAAGCAGGCGTCGTTCACATCGCCCAAAGCCCCGGAGGCAACCACTTTACGGGCCTTGATGTTGTAGATATTATTGACCATCATGTGGTCAACGGAAAGGGAAAGCTTCATCTTTTTAGCAGTTTCCACCATCTTTTTGGCATCGGCAATGCTGGTAGCCATGGGCTTTTCGGTAATAACATGCTTACCGGCCTTGAGAGCGGCGATCGCCAGTTTGGCGTGGGTGGCGTTGTTGGTAGCTACATAGATAGCATCCAATTCCGGGTCGGCGATCATTTCTTCGCTGGAGTTGTACCACTTGAGCCCCAATGCTTCGGCAGCAGCCTGACGGGCGGGGTTCACATCGGTAGCACCCACGAGAACTGCGTTGTCCAGAGCTGCAAAACGGGCCTTGTCACAGGCAAAACCTTCTTTGGCAATACGATTTTCAGCAATGCCGCCGAAACCGATCAGACCGTACTTGACTTTTTCCATAATTCAAAACCTTTCTTAATTGGTTGGTAAAAACTATGCTACTTTTAATGTAACGCAGTTTTGCATACTTTGCAATTCCCGAAAGGGTGCTTTTTGTTAAAAGTCATTGGAAAAAATGCTTTTTTTGTGGTAAATATCGCCTAAAGGTGTTATATTACTGCAAATTATAACAAAATTCAGGAGAAAAGATTTATGATCCATACACCCGGCGATTACAAAAGCGAAGTCCGCGAAGCTATGCGCGGCGGCGATAAGTCTGTAAAAATCACCCATTATTTTGACGAAGCCAACGAGCTGATGGCTCCCACCCGGCTCTGTGCCCAGCTGGAACTGGAACCCGGTGCAAGTATCGGGTTCCACGCTCACGAAAACGAAGAAGAAATTTTTATCGTGCTGAACGGAACTGCTTTGATCGACGATAACGGTGTGGAAAAAACCGTCAAAGCCGGCGACAGCATCCTGACCGGCAACGGTGCGGGGCATGCGGTAAAGAATATCGGCAGCGAAACTCTCCGCATGGTGGCAGTGATCGTACCTTTTGCCAAGTAAGGGTGGATTTATGGTAGAACGATCTCAACTGCTGGAACTTGCCAAACTTTACGGCACACCCCTTTATGTATACGATGCCGATTTGGTGGTGGCAAATTATCAGTCGCTTTACAAGTTTATTCCTTACAATAAATTGCAGGTGCATTACGCCCTTAAAGCCAATTACAACATAGCGTTGCTGAAAGCTCTGCGGGATGCCGGTGCCGGATTGGATACTGTAAGCCCCGGCGAAGTGCATCTGGCACTGGCGCTGGGTTTTGACCGCAAAAAAATCATTTTTACAGCAAACAATCTTAAAGATGAAGAAGTTGCCGAAGTCCAGAATTTAAATGTATTGTTCAACATCGGCAGCACCTCCCGTCTGGAAAAATACGGCAAAGCCTATCCCGGCAGCCGGGTCTGCGTAAGATTCAACCCTGATGTGGTCGATGGCGAAAATGCCGCTACTGCCACCGGCGGCGATCTTGCCAAGTTCGGTATCCTGATGCAGGATGTGGATAAAGTCGTAGCGATTGCCAAAAAATATGATCTCAAGATCGTAGGTTTGCACGAACATACCGGCAGCGGCTTGCAGCACACGGAATCGGTCTTCCAGAGCATGAAAAACCTGATGAGTCTGGCAACGAAAGAGCGTTTCCCGGAGCTGGAATTTCTGGATTTCGGCGGCGGATTCAAAGTGCCCTACAAGCCCGACGAAGCGAGAGTGGACTATGTGGCAATGGGCAAAGAAATTTGTGCATTGTTCAACGATTTCTGCAAAAATTACGGCAAGGAGCTGGAGCTGAAGTTTGAGCCGGGCAAATACATAGTTGCCGAAGCCGGAACCATGCTTACAACAGTAAATACGCTCAAATTCAACCGCACCCGCACCATCGCCGGTTGCGATGCCGGGTTTCCCCAGCTGATCCGGCCGGTCTTTTACGGAGCCTACCACCGGATAGAAAACCTTTCCAACCCCGACGGGGAAAAGAAAGTTTACGATGTCTGCGGCAATATCTGCGAAACCGGCGACCGTTTTGCCGAACAGCGGGAATTGCCGGAGATCCGGGAATACGATGTGCTGGCGATTTACAACGCCGGAGCATATTGTTACAGCATGGGCGGCATTTACAACCTCCGGAGCATGCCCGGCGAAGTGGTGGTAAGCGGCGGCAAGGCGGTTTTGACCAGAAAACGCAAAAGCAATACCGATCTGGTGGCTGAACTTTTGAACGATAATATAGAGCTTTGAGAGTGATAAAATGGCAGAATTCCAGGCAGCAATCGATCTTTCGGGCAACGCCGCCAGAATGTGCGTAGCCGATGCGGAAGGCAAAGTTTTGCGTAACGGCATATTGCCCATGAAACGGCGGGAGTCGGCACATTTGGCAGAATTTGCCGCCGGAGAAGTGGCAAACTGCGGAGGAACCCTCGATGATGTGAAGTTTTGGAGCGTAGGCATCGGCCCCGGCAGCTTTACCGGTATGCGGCTGGCGGCGGCATTGATCGCCGGATTGACCCACGGCGACAGCACAGTAAAAAGCCGTGGAGTACCCACAGCAATAGCAATAAGTATGGCTGCGGGAAAAAAAATGCAAGAAAATTCAAAAATTGCAGTGCTTTTTGATGGCAGAAATCACGAAGTGCTTGTATATTGTGTAGTACGCAAAAATAATGTGGACGAAGGCTGCGGCGAAGGCACAGTGCTGAACAAGGAACAGGCGGAGGAGTTTTTTGCCGAAAACAAGTTCGATCTGATCTGCGGACAAGCCCACGAAGGCGAAGCGATCAAAGCCATACTGCCGGAAAGTGCAAGTAAAGAGCTGCAACTGGTGGAAGATTTTGATTTGGCAAGCCTGTTGAAGTCCAATAAAGAGTTCGACAATAATTTGCGTGATTTGATCTACATAAGACCGGCAGTATTCACCAAGCCGATCAACTGAAAAAGAGAATGAATGGTACGCCCGGATGGCGGAATAGGCAGACGCAACGGACTTAAAATCCGTTGTCCGATGAGGACGTGCGGGTTCGATCCCCGCTCCGGGTACCATAATATTCAACGACTTACAACTTTTTATTTGACTGAAAATCCGTTGCAGCGTCAAAACGGAGTGATACTTTTTGCAAGCTCAAGATATCTTCTGATGCCACGAATTCTGGGATATTTCTGGGATATAAAATCAAAGTCCGTTGCAGTCGGCAAAATTCCGCCAAAACGACCATAAAAAACATTTCCTCCCCCCAAAGATATTTGACAGTAAAAAAGAGTGATACAGTATTGACCTGATGGAAAACCGAACAAGGTTGAGTATCTTGTTTTCGATGCAGACGGAACTGCCGCAATCAAAGAGCATTTCAATGATTTTGCCAGTAAAATTGGCGAAAATCAGATCAATTTCATCCAACTGAATATGGCTGGTGATGATATTGACTATTCGCATCCCGCCAATTACGGCAAAATGGTCGCACTGCTTGAAAAACTTCGGGATTATTACGGTGTCAAAGGCCAGCCCGTTGATGCGTTGTTCATCAATACATTGCTGGCTTTTACACATGAAAACATTAAAAATGCTTTCAGGAAGGATCATCCTGAAATGAAAGATAAGAGAAATGATTGCTTCAGGAGAGCTAGTTACCTTGCCAAGAACAATACCAAGGGCAACGCTCCCAAAAGACAGCGGGAGTGGTTTTCTTCAAGAATAACTCAGTAATAACACTCCGCAAAAAGGCAAGGATATGGTAGGTTGCATTGTTATAAAACAGGCATATAAAAACTTCCGATTTGGAGTATTCCCGTTTCCGCTTTTGCACTTAAATCGGAAATATAAGTTCGGAAACATAGCTGTTCAAGATGAAAGCTATGAAACACTTTATAGTTTAAACTATTGTTTGGCATCGGGGTGCTGCAAAAGCGAACTCGTTCGGTATTGCTGGGGCGATAAACCAACAATTTGCTTAAATCGACGGCTGAAATGATACTGATCTACATAGCCGAGCAGGTGTGCCAGCTCCTGTATTTTCAGGTCGGTCTTTATAAGCTTTTCGGTGGCAATACCGATTTTTATTTTATCGGCATAGAGTTTGGGCGATAATCCGGTATATTGATGAAATGCCTCCCGGAAATATGAACAGCACACACCGCAGAAATCCGCCATCTCTTCGACCGTCCACCAATGCGACGGATCTTGAATCATTTGCTCGGTCAGAAGTTTTAACTTTACATTGATGTCAGAACTGGGAGTTTTGCGACTCTCGGTATATATTGAGGTCAGAAAATTTATCAACATTATGTTGGCTGCTATCTGCGAATCTCTTGATGGATCAAGAGCTTTGTCGATTATCGGCAGGAGTTTACGCTCGGTACCAATTCTTATGATCGAATCCTTTATCACGCCGGAACGGAAAAGATGATCAGCCAACGGACCGGCAAAGCAAATATTATCTTCCACATAAGGCTGATTATCGGCATTTTTACAAGCTCCGTAAAGTTGTACGGTATCCGGTGTGGTAATAATACAGTCGCCAGGTGTTATGCGTCGCAGTCCAGTGGGCTGTGAATAGTAAAATCCAGCCCCTTCGTACATATGCGATATAGCGTAAAATTTAAAAATTCGCAACTTGCGTGGTGGATTCATCATATCCAGTTCATTGCTTACGCCTTCGATACTGCGGTTCCCGCGAACAAGTAAATTCATCCACAGACCGAACTCTTCGTGAATCTGGCTTTTGCGGTAATTGAGAATATGAACTACCGGACTACCGTTGTTTTTGTCATCTATTACCAGCGTTTTATCCATTGTAATAATCCTCAAAATACTGTATATTTGTTTGCATACAGAGAAATATACCTTGTGTTCGTGAATGTTGCAACCATTTTTTTTGATAAAAGATAAAAATTTTGCCGCCAGTCAGAAGGATTTTTCAACTGTCCGACGGCAAAAACACGAAAGGATGCTACTATGGATAGCAAAAAAATCGGTATTTGTATGATTGGAGCCGGGCTCCGCAGCAATGTAACGCGTTTGCTTTTCGGCAAACACAGCAATGTCAAACTGGTCAGTATCTGTGACCCGGATCACAAGCGTGCGGCAGAACGGGCGGAATCTTTGGGGTTCAACGATGTAAAAATTTTCAGCCAATGCGAAGAAGCTATCAATCAACCCGGCGTGGACTGGGTGATGATTTTTTCGCCCAATACCTGTCATGCCGGTCACATTATGGCGGCACTCAAGGCGGGAAAAAATGTTTTTACTGAAAAGCCCATGGCTACTACCATCGAAGATTGTGAAGAAGTTTTCAAGGCATTCAACAACTCCAACTGCCAGCTGGTAACCGGTTTTGTGTTGCGGTATTCGCCGATTTACCGCAAAGTCAAAGAATTGCTCGATGCCGGAACGATCGGCAAGATCATCAGCGTCGAAGCTGATGAAAACCTCTCCGTGGAACTTGGTGCATATATTATGAAAAACTGGCGCAGACTGCGTGCCAACGCCGGGCCGTATATTCTGGAAAAGTGCTGTCATGACCTGGACTTGCTGAATTGGTTCATCGGTTCGCTGCCCTGCAAAACAGCTTCTTTCGGCGGCTTGAACTTTTATCTGCCGGAAAATGATTATCTGCGTATCGAACATACCAAGAGCGACGGCACGGGACCTTTCAACTATTATCCTGACCCCAACGCTGTGGAATCGCCCTTTACCTGCGACAAAGATATTGTCGACAATCAGGTGATTATTCTGGAATATCGCAACGGCGTGCGTGCTACATTCCATACATCCATGTCCAATCCAATTCCGGAACGGCGTATGTATATATCCGGCAGTGAAGGCACATTGGTACTTTCTTACGGCAAGATCAGTGTGCGGCGTATCGGCGAAGAAGCTGTCCGGTATTATGATTTGGAAATCACCGATGGTCATGCCGGCGGCGATCAGGTAATTATGGATGAATTCTACAAAGCCATGATGGGCGAACTGCCGCCAAAATCCACCGGGTTGGAAGGCTTGGAAAGTGCCGTAATTGCACTCTCCATCGACAAAGCCCAGCGTTCCAATACAGTTGTTGATATTGAAAGCATTTGGCAGAAACTGGGACGTTGAGCAAGCTTATGAAACCCTGTTTAATGAGTTTGGCTTATCTGATTGAGCCGGGCAGCACGGTCAGAAGCATGTTTGAATTTGCCCGCAAAAACGGCATTGACGGGATTGATTTCTGCCAGACCCACACGCTGGATGTTTCGCTTGTCGAAATAAAAAAGATGTGTGCTGATTACGGCGTAAAAGCAGTTTGCCATACTGTTTTCAACGATGTGAATGCACCGGGCATGACCCGGGACAAGTGGTTGGATAATACAAAAGATATTATCGAAAAAGCGGCTTTTCTGGGGACCGGCAGGATCATGCTGCCGACTTCCGGAAAAGTTGGGCTTGACCGCGAGGAATGCCGTAAACAATGGTTGGAAGCATTGTTTGCGGCAGTGGAATTCGGTAAAAAGTGTAATATTTTTGTGAGCATTGAAAGTTTTGTAGTCGATGTAAAATGGAGCCCGTTTACCACTTCAGCAGAATTGCTGGATGCCGTAACGCAAGTGCCGGGGCTTAAAGTAACCTTTGACAGCGGCAATCATTACATTGTTGAAGATGTTCTTGAAGCATATAAAACGCTGGCACCGCACATTGTACATGTACATTTCAAGGACTGGGAAGCGTTGACCGCCCCGGCAGAAAAATCCCTGCTTATGGGTAATGGCAAATATTACCGCATGGTTCCGCTCGGTACCGGGCTGGTGGATAATTACAACTGTCTCAAAGCAATGACAGCAGCTGGCGATCAACATTATTTTGACTTGGAATATAACGGCATCACCCCGGCCGCAGAGGCAATCAGAGCAAGTTGGCAACATCTGAAAAGTGCCTGTGCCAAATAAGGAGAACTGTTTATGATCCGCAAAGCATATTTGATTCAGGCAAAACCCGGTATGGCACAGGAATATATCCGGCGGCATAATCCCGTCTGGCCCGAAATCCGTGAGCTTTTAAAAGAGCACGGAGTGCTGAATTTTACCACTTTTCTGCACGAAGAAAGCAATCAACTTTTTTGTTATGTTGAAATTGAGGATGAAGAACTCTTCAACAGGCAAGGCGAAAAGGAGATTTGCCAAAAATGGTGGAAGTATATGGCGGAAGTGCTGGTGTGCGATTCTCCGGACGCTGAAAAAGGCAAAGAAACTGAATTAAAAGAAATTTTTCATGTTTTTGAATAAAATAACAATACGAGGAGGTATGGAAAATGAAAAAAAGTGTTTACGCTATGTTGTTGATGGGGGCTTTGGCAGGCAATTCGCTGGCTGCGGCACCGCAAGTCGGGATCGATAACGGGAGTTTTGAAGGGTATATTTTAGTTGGCAATGCAGCTAAAGCAACCAAAGACCTCGGGTTCGGCAACTGGAGTGCTGCCGAAAATCGGCGTATACCGAGCAAATGGATCTTGAATCTGACTTCGCCGGGCAAATTACAAATGGTGATTGATGGCAAAGCCGCTACAGGCAAAACTTATCTTAAAATAACTGCCGATGTGGATGTCAAGCATCAACGCGGTGCTCATTTATATGTTTTTGCCAAAGGTTTGACTGAAGGTAAAAAATACCGTTTGACCGCTCAAGTGCGTAACGGCAACGCCGATATCGGTTTTTACGAATATAAGCTGGATAAAACGATGAAAGCTGTCACTGTCTGCAAAGCCGTCGATGTGCCGGCAGATAAGTGGGTGGAAATCAGCGGCGAATACACAGTACCGGCAAATTTCAAAAATGCTTATCTGGCAATCATGGTACCGTGGCAGAAAAGTGTGGAAATCGATGATATTAAACTCACCGAAATCCCCGCAGACGGGAAGTGATCATGAATAAACTGTTTAGCAAATCACTGTTCATATTGACTTTACTGACGGCAGTCTGGCAACTTCCGGCGGCAATGGTAGCCAACAACGGTTTTGAAAGCTATGCTTTGGTAAGTAACGCCGCTCAGGCTACAAAAGATCAGGGCTTCGGCTCCTGGCAGGCAGGTACCAATAAACGGATCCCGGGTAAATGGCTGCTTAATCTGACTTCACCGGGCAGAGTTGAAATGATTTCTGACGGCAAATCCCCCGAAGGCAACACCCATCTGAAAATAACTGCCGATGTGGATGTCAAACATAAACGCGGAGCCCATTTGTATATTGCAGTAAACGGTTTATCGGTGGGCAAAAACTATCAGTTTTCAGCAAAAATGCGTAACGGCAAAGCTGCTTTGGGGCTGTACGAATTCAGTCAGAACAAAACAATGCGTCCCGTGACTGTGGCAATGGATGAGTGCGGTGCAGAATGGCGTGAAGTCAGCGGCATTTACACTGTTCCGGAAAATTTTCGCAACGCGTTTCTGGTAATCATGGTGCCGTGGCAGTCCAGTGTTGAGATTGATGATATAGGCATTAAGGAAGTTCCTGCAGCTGCTGTAAAAAACAACTCGCAGTCGGCGGCCTTTGAAAATGAATTTATGCAAATGCTTATCACCCCGGAGAGCAAACTGGGCAAGCTGTACTGCAAAGCTGACAAAACCGAATACGCTTTCCCGAATTGTTCCGACTCCATCTGTCAAGTCAAAGTCAATGGAACTGTGCTGCGTTCCAACGGCTTTATCCGGCGTGGCGACGATATTCTGGAACTGCAGTTTCCTGATCCGTCGGTAAAAGTGGCGTTACGCATCAAAGCTGCAAAACGCTATTTTGTTTTTGAAGTCGTACAGGCTTCTCCTGAAAATATGGAAGCAATGACCATTGAGTTTCCTATGAAGAAACTCGACCGCAAAAGCACCATTACTTCGGCAAACTTCAGCAAAACTTTTGTGGCAAATTTGTTTGCCTTGAATTTTGCACCTTATTGTACTGTGTATGCTGCTAAAGATGATTCCATGCGTCTGGCGGCAAACTTTCTCAAACGGCACGGTTACAACGGCGGTAAACTTGCATTGCTGGGGATGCCGCGGAAAATGTTCTTTGAAGTGGCAAAAGATGTGCAGAAAGATCACAATCTGCCCTCCCCCAAGCTGGGCGGCAAATGGCTGCGGGAATCGGAAAATATCAGACGCAGTTATCTGATGGTAACTGACATGGAATCTTCGGATATAGATAAACTCATAGAGTATGCCAAAATCGGGAATTTCCAGACTATCGTTTTTGATAAAGACCAGTGGCTGGATACTCATGGTCATTACCGGATAAATGAAAAGAATTTTCCCGGCGGACTTGACGGATTTAAAGCCGCCGCCGATAAAATCCATGCAGCTGGTTTGAAGATCGGTGTGCATTTGTTCGGCCCTTCCATTTCCAGTAACGACCCCTACATTACTCCCGTACCGGATAAACGGCTTGCCGGTGTGAACTGTCCGCCGCTGGCAGAAGATATTGACGAAAAAGCAACCACGATTGTACTGGAAAGACGCCCGTCTGCCCTGCAACCGTATGGCTTCCCGGAAAATCATTTGCTTATCGGTAATGAGATCATCCGTTATGGCAAATTTGAAACTACTCCGGATAAAAAATTCCGTTTTATCAACTGCACCCGTGGTGCTTACGGCACGCAAGCCGCCGCCCACAAAGCCGGTTCAGCAGTCAGAGGTTTGATTACCAAGCTGGAATTTTTCATGCTCGAACCGCAAAGTGAACTGCTTGAGGAAGTATCTACGCACTTTGCAAACATCATCAACAAATGCAATGTCGATCTGGTTTATTTTGATGCCAGCGATTGCGAGATACAAGCCCGTCCCATGGGCTATGATTTACGGCGTTATGTTGATCAGTGCCACTATACATTCTACAAAAAGTTTGATCACGATGTACTTTACCAAACCAGCGTGGGTTTGGGTTTCAATATGCAGTGGCACATTGTGGCTCGCGGAGCTTCAGCCAATGGGTTCGGAGATATTAAAAAACTGCTTGCCAAGCATATGCGTATTATTACTTACGCAGAGCATTTTGCCTTTGCTGATGTGGGCTGGTACGGCTTGGATCCGGCTATCCGGGTCAATGCCATGGAATATATCGCCAGCAAATGTCTGGCCTGCGACGGTTCGATCTCCATTCAGGGGTCGCGTCAGACGCTGGACAATCACCCGCAGGGCAGAGAGATTTTTGAAATGCTCAACCGCTACGAAATGTGCCGGGTCAGCCGGGCGTTTCCGCAAAGCGTGACCGATCTGCTGCTGGATAAAGACAAAGATTTCCGGTTGTACGGCAATGTCACTGACGGTTGGAAACTCTTTGAAGCGAATTTTGCTCCGGATAAACATGTTGCAGCTATTGACGGTAAAAGCAATGTCTGGACAGTGGAAAATAAATTCAACACCGCAGTTCCGTTTGCTTTGGAAGTCCTGCGTTACCCGGTTTACACTTCACCCAATGCCATCGTGCTGGAAGATTTTGCCAACCTTGCCCCTCTCAAACAGGGCGCACGCGACAACAGCTTTCACTCGCAGTTGCCGCAAGATAAAATGCTTGCCAATGCCCATGGTATTTATACTTCCGGTATGCAGCCCAATTTGACCCACACGACTTATCCGGCGTATCACGGCACGCACAGTGGATACCCGCAGCTGATCAACAACACCGGTAAAGTCGGCAGCTGGACATTCGGCAAGACCTTTCCGCAGGCACTGGATTTAAGTAAGTCCCGTGAACTGGCGTTCTGGCTGCGCAGTTATGCAGTATCAGATGTTGTATTCGATATCCGGCTGATTGATACCCACGGCAAAATTTACAAACAATCGGTTAAAATGGATTATTCGGGTTGGAAACTGCATTTCTTTAAGCTTAATACCGCCGAAGATATTGATTGGAAAAATATCAAATATCTGACTATGACCTTGAGAGAAATTCCGCCATACACAAAGTTTTTCCGCTGTATGATTGCCGGAGTCAAAGCCTTGCCCGGCGTGCAGCCACCCGAATTGCGTGATATGGAACTTTCAGTCAATGGCAAAAAAGTCCAATTCCCGATGACTTTGCAGGAAGGCTCTTCGCTGACTGCAGATCCGCTGGGCAACTGTACTGTTTGGCAAGGCGGAATGAAGCCCGGCAAAAATTATAAAGTCCCTGTCGCCAAACTCAAACTGCAACCCGGTAAAAACACGGTGGAATTTCGCTATAAAACCGGCAAACAGGTTGGCAGCGATGCCATTGTGCGTTTGATTCCTTTAAAAAAGATCGCAGAGAGTAAATAAAAACCATAACCTTCCATAAAAGAAAGGAAATAAAGCTCATGAAAAAGCACTTTACTCTGATCGAACTGTTGGTAGTAATCGCAATCATTGCAATTCTGGCAGCCATGCTGCTGCCGGCACTTTCCGCAGCCCGTGAACGGGCAAGAGCAGCCAACTGTATCAACAATTTAAAACAACTTGGCTTGATGGCAGAATCTTACGCCAACGATAATAATGATTTTCTGCCTTGTTACTATGATACAGTGCGCAAAGAAACATGGATGGTGGTTCTCAAGCCTTACTGGCATATCGGCGGAACTCAGGAAGGTTGGGCTATGGGCAGTACTACCAAGCCTGCCAACAATCGGCAAATGGCAGGTGCGTTTGCCTGTCCCTCCGCAACCAAAACTGTTTCTCCGGATTTGGATTACGGCATAAACTTTTACATTTCCGGTGCGGCGTATGGCAAGATCAGCAGTGCAGATATCAGTGCTTATGCAACAAAGCCTTTTCCGCGTAACGGGATCCAAAATCCCACTCTTTGTATGTATTTGGCAGACGCTTACTCCTATTATATCAATGCCAATACCGGAACCGGAGCATACGCTCCGGAATACCGTCATGGGAAAGGTCTTAACATTGCCTATGTGGATGGTCATGTGCAATACTACACTACTACACTGCCCGGCACCGGTACCATGAAAGGTATCTGGACAGGGAATGAATAACAATTTAACTGCTTGAAAGATATAGAGAGCTGAACCTATGACTCTGATTGATTGGCTTATTGTTATTATACCTGTTGCCATGGTGATCGGCTTGGGGTATTATATGCACAGATATGTGCGAAGCGTGGCAGATTTTCTTTCTGCCGGAAGGGTTTGCACACGGTATGTTGTATGTGCCAGCGATGTAGCTAATGCTTTAGCTGTCATTGGACTGGTAGGTTATGCCGAAAGTCAGTATAAATGCGGCTTTGCTCTCTCTTTCTGGATGACATTGGCTTTGCCGGTTACTATGATCATGTCGCTGACCGGCTTTTGCCTCTACCGCTTCCGTGAAACACGGGCTATGAGTATGGGGCAGTTTCTGGAAATGCGTTACAATCGTTCACTGCGTATTTTTGCGGCAGTATTACGCTGTCTTTGCGAAGTTCTGTGTAATGCTATAATGCCCGCAGTTGCCGCCAGATTCTTCATCTATTACCTCGGGTTGCCCCATAGTGTCAATATTGGCGGGTTTGAAGTATCGACCATGTTTCTTGTGATCGTATTCTGCCTGACAATAGCAATCAGTATTATCTGTGCCGGGGGGACTTTGAGCATGGTTGTTACTGACGCATTGCAAGGGATTTTTATGTTTCCGATCATTGCGGTATTTATCTTTTTTATCCTCTATAAATTCAGCTGGAGCGAAGAGATTGTGCCGGTAATGATGGACAGAGTTCAGGGCGAGAGTTTCATAAACCCCTACGATATATCCAAGCTGCGGGATTTCAATTTGTTTGCGGTCATGATTCTTATTTTCAACCGCATTTTTCATCGGGCAAGCTGGTATGGTGCCGGAGTTTATTCGGCGGCTAAAAATCCGCACGAACAAAAGATGGCAGGCGTTCTCGGTGCATGGCGTGAGCATATAACCACTATACTGCATGTGTTGGTGGCATTGACTTTGATCGTACTGCTTAACCACCGTAACTTTGCCGACGAAGCTCATGCAGTGCGCCTTGAAATCTCTCAACAGGCGGCAAGAGAACTTATTGCCGACCCGGCGGAACAGCAACAATTCAATCAGGCGATTGCTTCCGTACCAATACAGGATCATAAAATCGGCGTGGATCAGCCGCTTTCCGAAAAACATAATCTTGATACACCGATGTTGGAAACTGCCCGCAAAGAGCTGGTTAAAATCAACGGCGAAGCGCAGGGCAATGCGTTGTATCTGCAATATCGCACGCTTTTTCATCAGGAAATGCTGGCGGTTTCCATGCGGAAAATTTTGCCCGGCGGCATGATGGGACTGTTTCTGCTTTTGATGATATTGGCTATGATTTCCACTGACAATACACGAATTTTCAGTTCGGCAGTAACTTTTTCGCAGGATGTTTTGCTGCCGCTGCGGAAAAAGCCGCTTTCGTTCAAACAGCATTTGTGGATGTTGCGGCTGGTTTCCATTGCTATCGGAGCGATTTACCTGATCGGCTCGCTCTATCTGGCCCAGATGGATTACATACAGCTTTTTGTGATGATTGCCACCTCGATCTGGCTGGGCGGCTGTGCTCCGGTGATGATCTTTGGCCTTTACAGCCGGTTCGGCACCAGTGCCGGGGCGTTCAGTTCGCTGATTTCCGGGATGGTTTTATCGCTGGCGGCAATCTTTGCCCAGCGTAACTGGGCGGATAATATCTATCCATATTTGCTTAAAAAAGGCTGGGTTGAACCGCTGGATGAATTTTTGCGGACAATATCGCAACCCTTTGCTCCTTATGTGCAATGGTCGATGGATCCGGTCAAATTCCCGATCAACAGTTACGAAATATTCTTCCTTATTTCGCTTTTTACTTTGCTCCTTTATTGTGTGGTATCGTATTTGACTATACGCGAACCTTTCAATCTCGATCGCATGCTGCACCGTGGGCGGTACAGTGTGGACGGAGAAAAAAAAGCTGATCTTAAAAGTCAGTTCAGCTGGCGGAATATCTCCGGCGTATTGTTGGGGATTACTTCCGATTACAGTTGCGGCGATAAATTTATTGCCTGGATATTGTTCATTCAAAGTTTTGTGTGGAGCTTCCTGATCACCTTTGCCGGCGTAGTTGTCTGGAATATTTTTTCGCCGTGGCCGCTGGCGTGGTGGGGGCATTATTTCTTCATAACCATTATTGCCGTACCGCTGGTATTCAGTATTATTTCAGTATTCTGGTTCGGTATCGGTGGAGTTATGGGCTTGATACAGCTTTTCCGGGATTTGGAAAAACGCGAAATCGACCCGCTGGATAACGGTCAGGTCGAAGGCAATGTATCGCTGGCAGATAAGGCTAAATTTGCCAGTATCGAAGAAAACAGCAACAAATAACAGAATAAATCAAGGTCTTTATTGTATGAATTACCGTATTTGGCGTTCTGCCCGCAGCCGTTTTGGCTCTGAACAGCTGCCGGGAGGCGAAAATGATGAAACACTTACCGCCTTGTCAGCTTATACCGATGACGAGTTGAAAAAAATTGCCGATGCTGGATTCAACGCTATCTGGCTCCACGGGGTACTTCATCATCTTGTGCAAGTTGCCCCCTTTATGGAGTTGGGCAAAGATTCCGCAAAACATATAACTGCCATGCAGACATTGATTGCCCGGGCAGCCAAATACGGCATAAAGGTTTTTCTTTATATGCAGCCGCCGCGGGCTCTGGATGACCGGGATGATTTCTGGAAAAAGCACCCTGATTGCCGTGGTGAAGAGTTAGTTTTCCCCGATATAACGCTGCGTTGTATGTGTACTTCAACGCCACAAGTACAGCAATATCTGGTCAATGCCGGAGAAGCTCTGCTGAAAAGTCTGCCGGAACTTGCCGGAGTTATTTTAATAACCGCCAGCGAATTTGCCCAGCACTGCTTTTCGCACCGCTGTCATAAGCCGCTGACCAAACCATGGCATGTTGAGATAACCTGTCCGCGTTGTTACAAAAGAACGAGAGCCGAAGTGATTGCTGAATTGATAACTATGCTCCATAAGGGGATACGCAAAAGTTCAGCAACAGCCGAAGTGATTGCATGGAATTGGTCGTGGGAACGACCGGAAGATGAATCTGCCATTATCAAAGCTTTGCCGGAAGATGTGATTTTAATGGCAGATTTTGAACGCGGCGGATACAAAGATCTTCTGCGGAGAAAACATTTTTTTATGGATGAATACAGTATCGGTTATTCCGGTCCTTCCGAAAAATTTCTGCGGCTCTTTGACGAAACCAGCCGGAAGCCGATGCGGTATATGGCAAAATTGCAACTTGGCACCACGCACGAACTTGCTACAGTGGTCAGCTTGCCGATCATAAGTTCACTTTATAAAAAGGCTGATTTTTTGCGTAAAAACAACCTCGCAGGATTTATGGGGTGCTGGAACTTCGGCAACGCCTTACCCAACTTGAATGTAGAGGCATTCAATTATTTTGTAAGTCAGGACTCTCCGGATAACGAAGCAGAAGCCCTGCGCAGTTTTGCTGAAACGAAATTCCCCAACTGCAATATCGATTTGATTTTAGCGGCTTGGGAACAATTTGAACGCACGATGTATTATCACCCTTTTACCATACTTTTCATCTACTTTGGCGTGCAGAATTATACCCTTGCTTATGATGAAATTTACCATCCGGCTCCATTGACCGGCAAACTGGTTGGCGGCTCCTGGCTGGATGATGACCGGGGCGATGAATTACGCGAAGCATTTATCCACCCGGAACAGCCTAAGTTGTTCAACTTGGACGAGATAATTGAGCGTATCGGCAAAGTGGCGGTAGGCTGGGAAGCCGGGGCCGCACTTTTCAGCAAAGCCTTGCAGGATACGCAAGATAAACGTTTGCTTGATGAACTGGGCAACGTATTGATTTGTCAGGCAATATGGCACAGTACCGAAAACAGTTACCGTGTCTATAAGTTGCGGCAGAATTGGCAAGAAGAAAATCTTGAGGAATTCAACCGTATTGCTGAAGATGAACTGGATGTGCTGAACGCAGTTCTGCCGTGGGTGGAACGTGATCCGCGGCAAGGTTTTCATATCGAACCCGGGACGGTTATGTTTTCCGGAGAACTCATCCGGAAAAAAATATCAATATTGAAAGAAATTTTAAAAGTCAAATAAAAAGATTTAAAAACGCCGTTGACTATTGTAATCCGGATTTTCAGAAGGTTTTGAAATTAAATTATCAGGGAAGATTAAAAAATGCGAACTTTAGTTGCAATGTTTTTTCTGCTGTGCAATATACTTGTTTATGCAGACACCATAACAATGCGTGATGGGGTAAAAGCATGGATCGACCGGGAATACCTTATATCTGATCTGGATGGAATATTCCAACCACAAAAAGCCGTACCTGTTCAGAAATGCACCGGATTCACCATAATTATTCCTCGCGGGACAACCAAAGCACTGATTGCATTGTACAGCAGCAAAGGTGCTGCTGATATGGCAAAAAATCATGGTTTGAAACCTTTGAACAAATCAATATATATTGGCAGAGAGGAACAAAGAAAAATGAGTAAATACGATCTTTTTATTGTTGATAATCCTCCGGAAAAAATTGATTGTATGCCGACCAAAGCAGGAGGTTTGCTTTTAGCTGTCAACGATGATGTTCCTGACCGGAAGACAACCAATGCCTCGGAAATACCTTTAACAAAACCGCTCCCGAAAAAATTAACAGGTGTGCAAAGTTTTGAAGGTCAGGAATATCGCTTTCAGCCGGGTAAGCGTATGGTAAAGTATTATGTACGCACACCACAAAAAGGTATCGATGCCAATACCGGTTTGATGCTTTTATCGCATAACTGGGGCGGCACATGGGAATATACTGCTCCATGGTGCGACCTTTTCAGTGATCGCTATAACCTTATTTGTTTAAGTGTAAACTATCTGCAAAGCGGCGAAACCAGACACGATAAAGTTCCGTATGATCATGGCGTTTTGCAGGCAATGGATTGTCTGCGGGCTCTTTATGAAGTAATAAATGTACTGGATGCAAATAAGATCAAGTTCAAGCGTAACCGTATTTATGCTGCAGGGGCATCCGGGGGCGGCAATGTAAGCTTGATGGTCAATAAACTTGCACCAAACACCTTCGGCTGTATTATCGACCTTTGCGGTATGCCCGGGTTGACCGATGAGATAGCATTCGGCAAGGGCAGCCTTAATGCCGGATACAGTGCATATCCGCAATCGCCCAAATATTTAACAGCAGCAATGCGTGAAATACGCGATCCGGGCAACATGATTCATCTGGCATTGCAGAAAAAATACCAGGTTGATAATAAAGTGGTAATAGTTCACGGTTTGGATGATGCAAGTTGCAATCCGGCAGATAAAATGGTTATAGCCGCTAATATGGTAAGGGCGGGATTCAGACCCGATACGCATTTTCTGACAGCCAATGATGTAGACGGCATAATTGTTTGCAGCACAGACCACAATATTGGCAATCGACCGGAAGTAATTTCTAAATTTGCTTACCCCTATATAGCAGAAAACGGAAAATTTGCAGCACTGGTAAAAAAGAGTGATTTTGAGTTGAAGAGCCAAATAGTCTATCCCGTAACCGGCGGTAAATACATTATATCCTTCAAAGAAACACCAACTTTGACTTTTTCAAAAGAAAAATAAAACAGCTTACTTTTTATCTTTATAAAAGAGTGGGGATACTCCGGTACTGACTGCAATGAATTTTGTCAATACCGCAGATGTCATTCCGCAATAAATTGTTACAGGCTGATTTTGCAGTAATAATACGGCTGCATGTGTGTGATTATTTTCATTACTTTTTTATGCAGAAAAACATCCCCATTTATTCCCCGTTTTGATGGTATATTCCCCATAAATGGCCCGTTTTTGTAAAGTCGCACTTGAGTTGACCAAGTGCCATAATGTGCCAAGTTTGAGGGTAAAATGGACAAAATAAGCAATTTTTGATCTTGAAACAGATTCACAGAAATCCCATAATTTTGTAAAAATGGTGCACAGCTATCCCATAACTTTTCTATAAAGTAGCAATAAAAACAGATTTGTCAAGTATTTTTCAGTTTTTTTGTTGAGAGGTGGGCAGTTTTATCTGCCCACCTCTCATTTGTGCGTTTGCTGTGTTTGCTCTAAATCT
>JAZMZK010000033.1:0-33770 GCA_045585955.1 Victivallaceae bacterium | reverse complement strand
TTTTCGTTCCCATAACTTCAGCCGATTTGCATACTTGTTGGCTTCGGCAGTTGTTGAAAGATTCCAATGTTTGCGAACTGTTTCAAAGTAATTCAAACCGTTCTCAAGCTTATCTAATATAGCACAAAGTTTGAATTCTACACTATACTGACGCGGTTTCTTTTGTGTTTTCTCCATAAAAAAAGTACACCTCAAAAGTTGTGTCCAACTTTTGGGGTGCACTTCATTTTGCAACAGCCCCGATTTTTTTCACAGCACCGCCCGGCTGTCTTAAATACCGTATAAGAGTTTCCGGTATTTGAGCATTGAATTTATGTTTTTTGTATCGCTCAAATCTATTTCCACGCCCTCTGGCTCATTTGTCAGATAAAAAACTGCTGCTGACTCGTTTTCCAAATCGTCGTATACTTTCCGCACTGATTCGCCGATAATGGTCTGTTCTTCTCCGGCAACGAGTAAAAGCTCTTTTGCCGCTTGAGTTGCCAGATTCAGTTCGGCAAGCTCAAACGCCCGGGGCAGCATATCTTCAACCCCCATTACACTGAATGCCGGGCCCCGGATATCCAGCATAACGGTCAACGCTGACCACCAGCCCCAGTACATTTACATTGCCTTGAGCCTGCAAGATGGGCAGAGTTTCACCAATGGAAGTAGCTGTGCGCCGGTGCGGTAGAACCCGGTGTTGACAAAAAACGGAGTCTTGCGGCCGCTTTTGGTCACAAAGTCACCAAATTTAAGCACCTGGCAGTCGATCATGAACTCAATAAAATCTTTCTTGTACTGTTCCATAAAAAACCTCTTTCTATCAGCTATGAAAACATTCTGCTTGATATAACACCTTTGCCGTCAAAAACAAATTTGCAACTCAAAAAAAGCTGTTATATGATCACAGTAAAAATGTTTGGTTCACGCCAACTGATGCAAGCTCATCAACCCAGATACCGTGCTTACCGGCAGAATATTTTCCGGCAAAGCAGCGCAATGTGCAATCTGAAAATCCGCCAACTGTCCATGACCGGACGGAAATGGGAGATGCGTTCATGCTTCTGCGGATAATGGACTCTTACCGGAAAATCAACGATTTTTATACCTGCCCATGCGCTGCGGATGACTATTTCTGTTTCATAATTATAACGCAAAGTTGAACTTTCAAGCGCTGCGACCTCTCTTACCGGATACGCCCGGAAACCGCACTGACTGTCTGCCAGGCAAATTGAGGTTTGCAACTTTATTCCCCAGTTGGATAAAGCCCTGCCCAACCGACTGGCAAAGGGTACAGCCGCATGGTTGAAATCACGGCAACCGGCAAGCAAAAGCGGTTTTTCCGCCTGTTCAAGAAAATCAATGATTTGCGGTATATCTTCCGGGAAGTGCTGACCATCGCCATCCAGCGTTATCATGTAATCGACCTTGCGTTTTTTAAGGATATTCAAGGCTGTGATCAAAGCAGCGCCCTTGCCCTGATTGTGTTCGTGGCGGATAACTTCTATCGGAAGCGCACTGAAAAGTTCCTGCAAATTTGCATCACTTGAGCCATCATCTATTATCAGGACTTTATCAAAAACCGCAGAAGTCCGGCGTACAACCTCTTCAATGACAGGGTAGTTGTTGTATACCGGGATCACGCAATAATAGCTTTTGGTCAAAGTTTTTTCCGCATTTTCCATTTTCAAACCTCATTTATAATATAGCACAGCAGTAAAGTAATACAAACTGTTGTTGGGCAGACTCTTTCCGGAAATGATTTGTTTTTTTCCAAGATCGCTGTATAGTATAATGTATAGACCAAGCAGTAAAAATCAAGGTGATAAATATATGTTGAGTATAAGTAATTTTCGGGAAGGTGCGATCCTCAATCACCAGCATGGGGTGGAAAGCGATAACGCACTTACTGTGATCATTGAAGGAGTAAACTCTTTCGGTACTATGGTAGAGGTCAACGGCAAAAAAGCCCAACAGACCGGCTTGCACTTTTCCTGCCCGGTGGAGCTGACTGAAAAAATCAATACTGTTGAAGCAGTTACCCGCACCAGCTACGGAGAATTTTCCCAGAAACTTACTTTGGTGTGGGATAAAAAATCCTTCCGCCGCTGCAATTTTTATTTGGATGACAACATATTTTTATTCACCGATCTGGCAAAAGAACGCCCCCGGCGGGCATTTGACCACTTTTATCTGAAAGAACTCAAAAGGCTGCATGAACTTTATGACATGAAAGTCACGCTGAATATATTCTATCATAATGCACACGAAGAATTTACCCTTGACCAAATGCCCGACATCTGGAAGAGCGAATTTGCCGATAACAGCCATTGGCTTAAATTTGCATTGCATGCTTACAGCGAATTTCCCGACCGGCCCTACGCCGAAGCCTCCCGCAAAGATTTCCGGCGTGATTTTGATTTGGTAAAATCAGAAATATGCCGCTTTGCCGGAGAAAATTCTTTCATAGTTCCGGCAGTTCTCCACTGGAACAATGTAAGCCCCGGCGTGGCAGAAGAGTTGATCGCTCTGGGGTGCAAATGCTACTCCGAATCCATGCGGCACCGGGTCATGGCAACGCCGCCCTTTGATGAACTGACTCCGGCTGAACAGCAGAATAAATTCCGTTCAGAAATATATGTTTCGCCCGATCCGGGTATTGCCCGCCATTACGGTTTTGCCGAAGAAATAGATTATCTTGAAAAGTATTCAGCACTCTATGACCCCGGCTTAAAAATATTTTTCTACCACGATTGGATAATCTGCAATCTCTTGGAACTTAACGATATACCAGAGTTGTTCAACCAGACATTGAAGAAGGCGGAACTTTACAGCTCCGACCTCTTTTCCGCCGGAGGACATGAACAATATTCATTTCCTTATTACAAAAATCATCAGCCTGACCATTTCAAAAAGTTGGAAAGTACGGTCAGACTGATGAAAGAAACCGCCGAATGCAAGTTTGTATTCTACCAGCAAGGACTGCTGGGCAATACAGCGTGGGATGAGTAAAAATCAAGGAAAAAAGCTGTAATGAAAATATTCAAATCTTTTATATTATGTTCAATTATTCTGCTGGCAGCCCACTGGCTTGGATCCGCAGAAAATCATCCGGTAAATGTTACAGCTCTGCGGAAAATTATTACCGGCAAAAAATCCACTTCAAGTGCCGTTGCCGACGCCATGCAGCAACTTAAAGCTGCCGCTGACCGGCACCACACCGAAGCTGAATACTGGTATGCGTGGATGCGTTTTTACGGTAAAGGGAATCAAAATGCCGACCGCAGCGAAGCCCTGAAATATTTTACACTGGCCGCTGAAAAAAATCACCCGCTGGCGCTCTTTTGGGTAGGCTATTTCTACGGTAATGGTTATGTGGTCAAAAAAGATCCGGTAAAGGCTCGTGAATACATGCAGCGTTCTGCCAATACCGGCAATTTGCCGCAAATGCTCCGCTTTGCCCAGGAGTGTATATGGCACAACTATTTTCCAACTGATCATAAAACTGCCATTGAATATCTGGAAAAATGCCGTACCCGCAAATATCCGCCTGCGATCAGTGAGCTTGCCCGCTGTTACGCCCGGGGTATCGGGGTAAAACGCGATCGCACCAAGGCTTTTGAGCTTTATTGTCAAGCCGCCGATATGGGACATGCCGAAAGTGCCTATCAGGCAGCAATGGCAAGTTTTTTCAACCGGGGAACCCAACGGAATATGGCGTTGGAGTTCAAGTATCTCTCCCAAGCAGCCGGAAAAGGTCACCGGGAGGCTTTATACCGTTTGGGCAACGCCCATTATTTCGGCTTCGGCACTCCGCAGGATTTTCAGCTTGCGTTAAAGTATTTTCATAAAGCCGCCCGGAAGGGCAGTCTTGATGCCATCACTCAAATCGGCTATTGTTACTATCGGGGGTTCGGGGTAAAAAAAGATCTTGCCGAAGCGGTAAAATGGTACGAAAAAGCGGCAAAAAAACACGATATAGATGCTTACATGCAGTTGGCAAGACTCTATTTTACCGGAGAAGGCGTAAAACAGGATCATCAAAAATCTTTTGATTACTACATGCTTATAGAAAAAAGTAAAAAGCACATCGAAAAACGCATCGTTGCCTCCGAAATAGCCCTCTTTTACGAACAAGGTATTGTGGTCAAAAAAGATTTATCCAAAGCCTTTTACTACAATGACCGGGCATATACCAATTTGGGCAGAATAAAAGCCGGAGTTGCTCTATTGAACGGTATCGGCGTTGAGCAAAACCCGGCAAAAGCTCTGGAAAAGTTCAACAAAACCGTTGAGATCGGCAAAAGTCCGCTGGGGGCATTTATGGCAGCAATGCTTTATATAAGCCAAAAAGATGGTGTGGAATACGATCCCGCCCAGGCAGAAAAACTTTTACTGTTATCTGCCCAAGCGGGATATAAACCGGCAATGAAAGCGTTGGCAAATCTCTACATGACCGGGCAGAAAGGTTTTGCCCAAAAACCGCTGGAAGCGGAAAAATGGCACCGGAAATTTCTGCAAACCAAAGATATGCCGGAAGACTTTTTCATAAGCGAACCGCACCTGTAAAGTGCCGTTTGCTTACACTTGCTTTACCATTTTTTCCAGAAAGTATTTTGCTATGCGGTTGTCGCTGCACAACTCCGGGTGAAAGGTCATTGCCAGAATATTTTTCTGCCGGATGGCGGTTATTCTGCCAGCATGTTCGGCAAGAACTTCCACGCCCGGACTGCAAAATTCTATCTGCGGAGCCCGGATAAAACTCATAGGCACATCTTTCAGATCCGCAAAGTTTCCACGGATATAAAAACTGCTCAACTGGCGGCCGTAAGCGTTGCGCCGCACAGCAACATTCAGCAGTGCAAGATGTTTTGCCGGATCATCCAGCAGCTGTTCAGCCAGCAGGATCACTCCGGCACAAGTTGCCATTACCGGCAGACCCGCTTCAATGAGTTTTTTTACTTCGTCAAACATCCCCAGTTCACGCAACAATTTACCCTGCACTGTGCTTTCGCCGCCGGGCAGAACGAGGGCATCAAATTTTTGCTTGAGATCGCTCTTCTGCCGCAGCTGCAATGTGTTGTGCCCCAAACTGCGGAAAACTGCTTCGTGTTCGGCAAAGTCACCCTGCAAAGCCATGCAAGCAATGTTCATCAAATACCCCGTTCTTCCATGATAACTTTGATTTCATCGGGGTTGATCCCCACCATGGCTTCGCCCAAACCGCTGGAGAGTTCGGCAAGCATTCCGTAATCTGTATAGTTGGTAACTGCCTTGACGATCGCCGCCGCCCGTTTTGCCGGATCGCCGGATTTGAAGATACCGGAGCCGACAAAGACCCCTTCGGCACCCAAAAGCATCATCAATGCCGCATCAGCCGGAGTAGCGACCCCGCCCGCAGCAAAATTTACAACGGGCAGTTTCCCGTTTTTATGCACATAAAGCAAGAGATCGTAAGGCACCTGCAACGTTTTTGCCGCTTCAAAAAGTTCATCTTCTGCCATATTTGCCACCTTCCGGATCTCCGACTGCATTTTCCGCATGTGCCGCACAGCCTGCACCACATCGCCGGTACCCGGTTCGCCTTTGGTACGGATCATTGCCGCACCTTCCGCCACCCGCCGCAGAGCTTCGCCCAAATCACGGGCTCCGCAGACAAAGGGCACCTTGAACGCACGCTTGTTGACATGGTAAATATCATCGGCAGGGCTCAAGACTTCGCTTTCGTCCACATAGTCTATTTCGATAGCTTCCAATATGCGTGCTTCGGCAATATGCCCGATCCGGCACTTTGCCATTACCGGAATGGTGACCGCTTCCTGAATAGAGCGGATCATTGCCGGATCGCTCATGCGGGATACGCCCCCGGCGGCACGGATATCAGCCGGAATACGCTCCAATGCCATGACCGCACAAGCTCCGGCATCTTCAGCGATTTTTGCCTGTTCCGGGGTGGTGACATCCATGATCACGCCGCCTTTAAGCATTTGGGCAAGGTTGCAGTTCAATTCGTACTGTTGTTGATCATTCATAATACTTTCTCCTATTTTGCGGGTTGAAATTTGCCATAATATACATTGTATGCTATTTTATATACAAATCATAAAATTGTATGGATTACAATAAAATGTCCACAAATAATTTCAACAATATTTTTTTGAGTTGGGCTCCGGATAAAAAACTTTTACACCGCCCCTGTTATCTGGCACTGGCAAATTTGCTGGAAGCTGACATCGTTTCGGGTAAACTTGCCGCCGGAACCAGATTGCCGCCCCAGCGGGAACTGGCGGATTTTCTGGATATAAATTTTACCACCGTGACCAGAGCATACAATCTTTTGCGGGAAAAAGATCTGATTTACGGCGTGATCGGCCGGGGCAGTTTTGTTTCGCCCCTGCCCGGCACCAATACGCCCGGCAAAAATGCCCCCGTTGCCGAACAGATCATCGAACTGGGGCTGGTGACCGGTTTTGACCGGCTGCGGCCGCCGGTGATCGAAGCCGGGGAAAGTGTGTTGAAAAAAGGCTATATAAATTCCTTATACAGCAACAGTGAACCTGCTGGCCACTTGCACCAGCGGGCGGCGGGAGCCCATTGGATGAAGCAAATGGATGTAGCTACCGACAGCGAACACACTGCCATCTTTTCCGGAGCCCAACATGTTATAAGTACAGCATTGCTTTCGCTTTTCTGCATTGGCGACAAACTGGCGGTGGATGAGTATACTTACAGCAATCTGATCGGTACCGCCCGCTTGTCGCACATAAAACTTATACCGGTAGCCGGAGATAAGGAAGGTATGCTGCCGGATGATTTGGAGCATATTTGCCGGAAATTTTCCGTCCGGGGTATCTTTTTAATGCCCAACTGTGCCAATCCAACGACCTGTACCATCACCGAAAAACGCAAGGATGAGCTGTGCAAAGTAATTGCAGAACACCAGCTTATAACTATTGAGGACGACAATACCGGCATACAGCCCCAACCGCAAAAGGATTATCGCTCCATACACTCCCGGCTGCCGGAACAAACGCTTTATATTTGCAACTCCACAATGGCTATATGCAGTGGTTTACGGGTGGCATTTGCGGCATTTCCAGAGAGATTCCGCAGCAAACTGCTCAATGCACTTTTTCATTTGAGCATCAAAACCTCTCCTTTGGATGCGGAAATCATGACCGAGCTTATTTTAAGCGGCAAAGCCGCAAAGCTCCTGACCGAAAAGGCCCAGCTTGCCCGGAAGCGGAATTGGCTCTTTGATGAAATATTCCCCGATGCAGTAAAACCGGGCACTCCGGAAGCGTTTTTCCGCTGGCTGCCGCTGCCCATGTTGAAAGTCAGGGGTATGGAGCTGGAACAGAAGTTGCGAACTCAAGGGGTGAATGTTTACAGCTCGTACCGTTTTACCGTAAAGAGCAATCCGGACGATTTTCTGCGCCTTGCCATATCCTCGCCGGAAAACGCCTCCGATCTGCGTAATGGACTCAACCTCGTAAAGGAGTTCATCCAAGTCAACACAATTTACTGATTCTTGCGTAAAGCCAATTCCATAAGTATTGAAAAGTGGTGCTTTATGCTGTTGAGCACCAGTCCGCAAGTAATCATTATCATACCGGCGACCCCGCTGCAAACCGAACAAATCAGCGTAGGGAATCTGGGCACTTTGCCGGTGTTGACAAAGTCGATGAATACCGGAATGAAAAACCCGATCGCCAAAGCAAAACAAATAATCGCCAGCACGCCGAAAAAGAACATGGGGCGGTATTCCCGCAACGACCGCAAGATGGTAAAAATCACCTTGAAGCCGTCGGAAAAAGTGTTGAGTTTGGATTCGCTGCCAGCGGGGCGATCCCGGTATTCAACGGGTACTTCCAGAATGTTCAACCGCCGCTCTAAAGCAAAGATGGTCATTTCGGTTTCCAGCTCAAAACCGTCGTTCATTACCGGAAAATTCTTCACAAAGCGGCGGCTGAACGCCCGGTAGCCGGTCATTACATCCGAGATTTTCTGCTTGAACAAAACCTTGATCATGGTGCAGACCAGCGTATTGCCGAAGTTGTGGAATTTGCGTTTGTTTATGTCGTAATAAGTAGTGGAAAGCCGGTCGCCAGCAACCATATCCGCCCTGCCCTCCAGCACCGGAGCAATTAGTTCCCGGGCAGCTTCAGCGGGGTAAGTATCGTCAGCATCCACCAGCAAATAACAATCTGCCTCAATATCCCGGAACATGGTACGCACCACATTGCCCTTGCCCTGCATGGGTACCGGAACGACTTTAACTCCGGCAGCGGCAGCGATTTCAGCACTTTTATCGGTACTGTTGTTATCGTAAACCAAGATCTCCGCCTCCGGCAAAACCCGCTGAAAATCAGCGATCACCTTACCGATGGCGGCTTCTTCGTTGTAACATGGCAGCAGAACGACTGTTTTGCTCATAACATCATTCCTGAATAAACTTGTAACCGGCTTTTTTCAAAAGTTCATAACCTTCGGCAAAGTTCCGCTGCAAATGCTCTGCACAATGGGCGTCGGCATTTACTGCTACCGGGATATTGCGTTGGCAGGCAGCTTGCAGTATTGCCAAAGCCGGATAGGCTTCAGTGCAGGCTTTGAACCAGCCGGAAGTGTTAAGCTCAATGGCTCCGGAGTTTTTCTGAACGATATCCAGCACTCTGACAGCGTGATCCAGATATTTATTATTGTCGATCAAAGCAAACTTTTTGGGCAGATCAAGGTGCCCGAGGAAAGTATATTTGCCGAATTCAGCGGCTCCGGCAACTTTCTGCCAGTAAATTTCGCAAATCTCCGCTTTTTCGTCTTCGCTCAACGGCTCCCAATCTGCCGCATCGTGGTCTACGGAAAAAACTCCGCTGTAATGCACCGAACCGATCAAATAATCCATGGGGTACTTCATCAAACGGTCGTAAACGGCTTGAGCATTTTCAAAAAAGAAGTCCACTTCCAAGCCGATTTTCAGCTTAAAAGAGTCATCTTCATACTTTTTCCGCAATTCCAGAAGGGTATTGACATACTCATCAAGTTTGTGGTGGGGCATTGCCCACGAAGCGTAATCAGTTCCATCATAAGGCGGCTCCACCCAGTGGTCAGAGATACCCAGAACCGACAAGCCACCCGCCTTCCCGGCAGCAACCACCTCTTCCAAAGTGGAAGCTCCATCGCTGAAAACGCTGTGATTATGCAAACTGTAACCCTTGCCGGGCCCCGGAAATATAAAATCAAGCATAAAATAAAACCTCAATGTATTTTACTGTTTGCAATCTAATATAACATAACAAAGAACTATTGCAAAAAAATTGAGAAATTATTGCTATCTTCCCCGCCTTGTCAGCCATAGCCGTAGGCGAAGGCAGAACCCCAAGCGTTGACAGTAATCACCTGCCGCCACGCACCATATTTACCCCCATACTCTCCCATACTCTCCCATACTCTCCCATACTTCCCCCGCCGCCAACTGCCGTACAGCCCGCGTATGCGGAAAATAAATAAAAACCCCGGCTTCCTTTCGGGGTGCCGGGTTGGAGCTTTTATGCAGTCTTATTTTATCTGCTGGGTAAATGCGGCTTTATCCAGCTTGCCGCAGTACATGTCGACAAAAACTTTGTCGCCGTCGATCCGCAGCACATTGAAGCCGGTCACATTTTTGAAATTGGTGCAACTGTTGAGTTTGCCCATATAACGCTGCAAAAAGTCATGCAGGGATTTACGGTCTTTAGCTTTCTGCTTCGGGTAAAAATTTTCGGCAAAATACTTGAAATATCCATCGCCTTTGAACTCAACTTTTTCCGGTTTGGCAGCCGGATCGGCTACTATGCTGAACGAGGAGAACTGCTTGATGGAGCCTTCCGGCAGTTTCCAGTCAAAATAGGTGGTACGGTGAATGTGGGCTGTAAGCACTATCACATTATGTTTCGCTAAAAGTGCCCGGATCTTGTTGCCATTTTGCACGCTGGAATATTTACCGCAGATCCAACCGATACTGGAAGGTGAAAACTGGCAGGGCATTACCGGAATGTGAGTAACTAAAAAAATGTGCCGGGCATCGGGCTTGGCTTGCAGAGCTGTTTCAACAGACTTGAGCGAGTCCTTCATGCCGTCAAAGAAAATAAAGAGGTCTTTGCCCACGATTTTGTAACAGCTCTGGTCGGCTGCATCTTTCGGGAA
Organism: Victivallaceae bacterium; assembly: GCA_045585955.1. GTDB lineage: Bacteria > Verrucomicrobiota > Lentisphaeria > Victivallales > Victivallaceae > SIG78. Next base: position 23,606 of record JAZMZK010000033.1, on the reverse strand, counting down.
GAGCACATCCTGCTTTTTCATGTAGCTGAACAACACATCTTTGCAAGCCTTGGCTTTGCCCTTGCCCCGGACATCGTGGTTGCCCCGGACAACATAGACCGGCTTGGTATGATTCATATTGACCAAATTCAAAACCCGCTCAAAACTGGTGGCGGCAAACTGGTATTTACCTTCGTCGCCTTGAGTAATATCGCCGCACTGCACAGTAAAAAGCACATTATTTTTATTGGCGTAATCGGCAGCGGCTTTCAGCACGGCGGGGATATTCTTTTTCCACGCCGCCATGTTGCGGTTCATTTCCCGGTAATGGTGGGGTTTGAGTTTATCCACATTGGTCCGGATATCAGCTGAATCGTAATGCAAGTCGCCCAGCAATACGACCTGATAATTTTCTTTGGCAAAACCGACCCCGGCAGCCAGCACCAGCAGCACTGCCGACAAAACTTTGAACAACATACTCATAAAAAAAAACCTCTTTAACAGTTAAAATTATTGTTTATATCAGATAATATACATCAAGCAAAAGGCAAATTCAAGCTCTTTCAAGAGTTCCACCTGAAAATTCCTCTGCTTTATTCAAGTAAGAATTATACAACTTTTGAACTTTTACTATTGGTAAATTACAAAAGAAGCATTATCTTAATTGCAAACAAACTCAAAAAAACCTATCTGAAGGCAAGATATTATGAAGTTGAATTATCAGATCACCCGGCTTAACGCCGATTGCGTGCGTATACAGATCGCTCCGGAAAATCAACCGATGAAAGGCAGTGCCCTCAACCGCTATGGTTTTATCTTTGAAGATGCCGTAAAAAATAACGATCAACCCGATTTAAGCATTACCTTGCAAGATGCCGATACCGGCAAACTTAACGCCGCCGATGCCAGCGGTCTGGAACTTTTCCGCATGATAAAAGCTGAATTTTCCGAAGCCGGTTCATTGGTGGAGTTTGAGCTTTTTGACGACGATGAAGATTATATAGGGTTTGGCGACCTGACCCGCGACCGCATTTACCACCGGGGTTATAAAGCCAACTGCAATGTAAGCAATGTGGCAAGTTATATACCGGTACCGTTTTTCATGTCTACCAGGGGCTATGCAATTATGGTCAACAGCACTTATCAGGTGATTTTTGATATGGGCTGCACCAATAAAAACAAGCTCTGCTGGTTCGACAAATCCGGAGCCATCGACTTTTATGTGTGGCGGGGCAAAGACTTTAAGGAACTTATTGACCGTTACACCCAGCTTACCGGCAAACCCGAACTGCCGCCCAAATGGAGTTTCGGTTTGTGGTATATAGCCCGGACTCAAGCCAACGATGCCGAAGTTATGAACGACGCCAAACATTTCCGGGAATACAACATACCCTGCGATGTAATGGGTTTGGAACCGGGCTGGATGGATACCGTTTACGACTTCAGTACCGACAAGGATTGGAGCAAAGAGCGTTTCCCCCTTGCCGGCTACATGTTCAAAAACTATCACCACACCTTTATCAAGGCCTTGAAAGCCATGGGTTACAAGCTGGAACTCTGGCTCTGCAATGATTACGATTTGAGTTTTGAAGAAGAACGGCGTATCGGCAACGATCCGGCAACCCAGGAAAGCCACACCCCGGTATTCTGCAAAGAAGCGGAACTTGACGAACACTTTACCCATCCGTTATATATGGATAAACTCACCAAGCCGGAAGAACCCTGGTTCAAACATCTGGAAAAATTTGTGGATTGGGGTGCAGACTTTTTCAAACAGGATGGTGCCAATCAGGTATGCTACCACCCCGACCGTTTGTGGAGAGGCAACGGCATGCTGGATAAAGAGATGCACAACCTTTACCCGCTTTTGTACTCCCGGCAGATGAACGAAGGTTTTGCCAAATTCACCAACCGGCGGCCGCTGGTCTTTACCGTATCCGGCTGGCTGGGGTTCCAGCACTATTGCGGCACCTGGACCGGCGACACCGGCGGGCGGATCGAAACACTTGGGGCAATGCTCAATACCTCCTGCGTGGGGCACAGCTGGGCGACCAATGATATGGAAGTAGCTCAAGCAGAAGGTATCCACTTTGGTTATCTCCTGCCCTGGAGCCAGATCAACAGCTGGAACTATTTCCGGATGCCGTGGCTGCAAGGCGACGAACTCTTGGCAATGCACCAGTATTACAGCCGGTTGCGTTCAAGGCTTATACCCTACCTTTACAGCGAAGCATACAAATCAACCCAGACCGGGCTGCCGCTTTTGATGCCGCTGGCGATCGAGTTCCAGCAAGATAAAGCCTGCCGCAACATTCTCCACGAATATTTGCTGGGCGGCAGCTTGCTGGTAACAATCTACAAGCACGAAATCTATCTGCCTGAAGGCGAATGGCTGGATTTCTGGAGCGGCAAAGAGTACTCCGGCAAGCAGACTATCGCCGACTTCCAGTGGCCCGCTGAACGGGGCGGCGGCTTGTTCCTGCGTTCCGGAGCCATTATCCCCATGGGCGAAGTTATGGCACACACTGCGGCAAAAAAGATGGAAAATATTGATTTGCTCATCTACCCCGGCAATGCCGGACACTCCAGCTTCACTCTTTACGAAGATGACGGCATAACCTTTGAATACCGCAACGGCAAATCTACAAAAAGCCGGATAACGCTGGATAAAACCGCCAATGGCTGGGTCGTGGAAATCCAATCCGACAGTGCCAGCGAAGTCAAAAACTGGAACATAACGCTGTGTGGAGTTGCCGCTCCGGTGAAGGTGTTGAACAATGGAAACATTGTGGAAAGTTCTTTCAATGCAGAACGCCGCAAACTCAATTTGAGCAGCATCCAACCCGGGAAAGTGGAAATAACCTTTTGAAATGAGGTAAATTCAAAAATCACTGATGATATAATCAATACTGCGCAAAGAGCGTTTTCAGCTGATAGTGCTGCCAGCAACAGCTGAAAAATCTCTCGCTGTTACCAGCCGCCGGGCTCGCAAGGTTTCGGCGGCTTTGATTTTTCAGAAAACAGTTTTACGCTCAAAAGAGCAAAATCAAACAATTTTATTTCCTGACCTGACGCCGTTTTTCCGGGATAAAACTCTCGTCACAGGGTTGCATATAGAATACTTTTCATGTATAGTTAATATAAGGTTGGAATGTTACACAGTCGAAAAGTTTTCTTAACAAAGGGTATGGTCATGAACAAAATAAAAAAATTCACCTTGATCGAACTTTTGGTAAAAAGATCACATCTTTGCTGTAATCATGCTGATGGCAACAAAGATGGGTCTTCACCTGTCCATGGACAGGTGAAGCAGTACTGCTTCACCTTGATAGAACTTTTGGTTGTTATTGCCATCATTGCGATTTTAGCGGCAATGCTTTTGCCCGCACTTTCTGCGGCACGGGCACGGGCGAAAGCCAGTCAGTGCATAAGCAACCTCAAGCAGGTCGGTACTGCTTATGCAATGTATCACAACGACAACGATGGCTGGTACTGCTTCAATGTCAACTCCACATTCAACAATACACCCGCCAACCCATTCTATGGTCATGCTGTTACCAACGGAGGTTATCTGGGGGTATATCTGCCGACAGATGTCGGCTATAAAGACAACTATACATGTATTGGGGGCTATTATGTAAAAGATGCCTCCACCCCGATACGGGAAAGTAAATTCAAATGTCCGGAATTAAACGATCCGCCAGCTTCCGGCAGCAGGTATGGTTATGCACAAAATGACCAGATAACAGCAAATGGCAAAAAGGAAATCGGCGGAAAGAGTTTTTCTGCCCCGTATAATGTTTCGGCGGTCAATTCTCCGGATATACTTATGGTAATCTCGGAACAAAATAAAACCGGTTCAGGGTCACAGACAATCCACTGGAAAACCACGGAAGCTGAAATCGGGTTCCGCCATAATCAGTATGCCAATGTGCTGCATGGCGACTGGCATGTGGAAACATGGAGCAAAGATGCCTATCCCCGGCAGGAAAAGCATGGCAACGCAGTTTATTATGCTGCGTTCTGGGATCCGAAAGCAACCAGCGGCGATGCTTACAAACGCTATTGATCATGCGTAAAGCCTCGGGAAAAGCTGAATACCGGCGTATAGCTGCGGAATTGGAGTTGGCGATCCGCTGCGGGGAGTATGTTGATAAACTTGACCACATACAAATACTTGCCGACCGCTTCAATGTAGCCAAACAAACCATGACCAACGCATTACAGCTTTTACGGTCATACAATATCATTGAACATCACGGCAGAGCCGGTATACACATATTGCGCAACAATCTGCCGGGAGGCGTGATCGCTATTATCGGCAAATGGAGCGATGAGTATTTTCAGGAAAGCTACGATTTTATACAGCCTTTGATAGCTGAATTTGAAAAAAGCGGCTATCACTTTGTGGTAATGCGGGTGCTTTCATCTTCCATGGAGTTTTTAAATCAGCTGGAGATGTCCAACTTTGCCGGATTGATTTTCGACGCCCGTTCCATTACGGAAACATTAGCTCAAAGACTTGCCGATCGCAAGATACCTTTTGTTTCCATTTCACGGTTGCCCCTTTATCCGGATATGGATTATGTGAACTTTGATACCGAAACTGCGGTAATGCAGCTGGCAAGCGATCTGAAAGCCGCCGGTTACCGGAAAATAGCATTGCTCTTTCCCAGTATGGCTGAAGGCTACAACCAGCTTTTGCATAAGATGTGGAAAAAGATCAAACGCCAGTTGGCTCTGGAAGTGTTGAGTTGCGATAATTTTCGCCATCAGGATGATTTGACTTGGGAAGAAAATGCAGTAAATTATCTGAAAAAACTTGCCGCCATGCCGGAAAAGCCCGAAGTATTGATCCATTACGGCGGTTACAGCCCCCAGCGGCTGGAACTCTATAAGCAGGCAGTGCCCGATTACCCCTGCTGCATGCGTATAGTGCATGTGGCAAGCACACTCAACGAAGAGTTTGCCCCCAATAATGTGGTATTTGCCAATGCAAAAAAACATGAATTGCTAAAAAGTGCATTCACCTTGCTGCTGGAGCGTATGCGTTCGCCGGAGGCTCCCATAGTTCACCGGCTTATACCCTATAATATAGAATATTTACAAAAAATTTAAGATAGGAAAGAGAGGTTATAAAAAAATGAAACAATTTTTGACAAGTGCAGTTCTGGCAGCTTCGGCGATCATGCTGAATGCGGCTGACTACACCACCAACAACGGGCAGTTCACCGTTGGTATCGACCTGAAAGGCGGGGCGGTAACTGAATTAAAGAACATTCAAAAAAAATCGCTGCTTTATAACGGTACTTCCAGTTATACGGAACGGCTCTACACCGTAGTTGACGGCAAAATGCTGATCGAAAAGTTCGGCAATCACGATTTTTCGGTGGCAAGCAGCAACTACAAGCACCGCAAAACGGCGGATATAACCCTGACCGCCAAAGGCGTATCCAATTTTGACTGGCTGCGGCTCAGCAAAAAATATACTTTTGACTGGAACAAACCCTATTTTACGGTCAAATATACGCTGAAAAACTTTGACATCCAGCCCCATAAAGCCGGGGTCTGGCTGCAAACTTTTCTGAATATCGACGCAGCTGCCGCCATCTTGCAGCTGCAAAAGGGTAAAATAAAGGAAATCACCCACCCCGGATCAGCCAAAAGCGATGAGTGGAACATGAATCCCGGCGTGGCATTGTACGGAGTTTCCGGCAAAAGCGCCCCCAACGGCATGATTCTGGCGGTAACTCCTGCCAACGCTTGTGCTGCAACTTACAGCTGGTGTGGCAACATCGAGGGCAAACCTGCCAGTACTTTGGAACTTCTGACTAAAGAATTTGACCTTGCCCCCGGAGCTGAAGCCAGCTTTACGGTAACAACCTACTATTACAACAATGTCCGGGGCTACATTAAAAGCATGGCGAAAAAACCGGAATTCAAAATAACCGGCTCCAACAGCGTGGATTTGAGCAAATTGCCCCACAATCTTCCCCTCAATCCAACCATGATGTTACCCAAACGGTATGTGGATGTAAAGGTAAACCGCCAGTATTTTGACTCCATCCGTGCCATAAATATACCCGCTGATGAAAAGATCGAACAAGCCGCCGCTTATGTGGTGAACAACAAATCCATCGACCTCGACCGCCCGCTGGCAAGCAAACTTATCACCCTGCCCGACGGCAGCAGGCGATTGCTCTTTGCCGTACCCGGCATTGCCCCCAAAGGAGCAATGTATACCAAAGAAACCGATGGCAAGGTATATGATATATTGAGCAAAACCAGCTTTTATCTGCTGGGCAAAAAAGAGTTATCTGTGCGTATAGCTTTGGATGCGCCTGCCGCCCCGCCAATGCTGAATGCCGACCAGCCGGAGCTTTTCTGGAACGGAAACTTTGAAAAGCCCAACAAAAACAAAACTTTTGCCGCCGGGGATCTCTATTACGAAAATACCCGGAACCGCAAACTTGTATTCTGGGAAAAATCCGGCAAAGATGGTTCTTACGGCATACGCATCCAAAAAGAGGGCAAAGTCGGGACCGCCGCGTACAGCCAGTATTTCATGCCGGAACCCGGTCGCAAATACACCATTTCTGCCGATTTGAAGTGCGAAAACTTCGACAAAAAATACATTATTGCCTACTATGACTGCTTTGACGCTGACGGCAAAGCCATTGCCAAAAGCAAAAACATTTATTACAATGCCAAAGCCTCCCACGGGTGGAAACGCATCAGCAAAAGTTTCAGCGTACCAGATAATGCAGCAAGATTGCGGGTAACATATCAGCTGGCACCTGTCAGTAAAGAAAACATTATGTGGATAGATAATGTATCGCTGACTGCCGATGACTTTTCCTTTAAAGCAAAACCGGCATTGGAAACTGCCCGGGAAGATGCTATTTACAGCGGATACACTCCGCTGGCTTTGCTGGAAAAAATTTCTCACGAATATGTTACGCCTCACGAAAAGTGGTTCAAGCCTGCTGCGTTTGAGCTGCCGGAACTGCTTTACGCCTGTGCCATTATCAAGAGCAACGAAGATGCCAGCCGCCGGGAAATCGTGGAACTTGCCCAGCGGCTTGACCTGAAATACACCTTTATACCGCTTTTGCCCACCATCGAAAATTTAGGCGGCAAAGGTATCTACGGCGTACACAGCATTACCCACGGCAAACGGATGACCAACTATACTTTGGAACGCTTCCGGGCGTTGAAAAGTGCCCCGAAAGCGGCGATCATTCAGGGCGTGGATTTCAAGCTGTTTGACACAGAAGGCACTCTGGCAGCCGAGATCGCCAAGCTCCAGAGCCAAGGCACCCGCATAATTTTCCTGAACTGCGACTTTATCCCCAACAAACTTTTGGGCAAACGCATGAATCTGCCGAAAAATTGGCTGCAAATACCCATTATGCAGAAAGGTTCAGTAGCTAAACACATCCGGAAATTTGCCCAAGCCGATCAGTTTGTGTTAAGCGATGCCAATTACACAGTATTGAACGATATGCCAAGTACGCCCAAAGATGCAGTCGCCCGACGCTCCCCGGCGTATGTCAGCAGAGATTATCCTTTTTGGGAATACCGCTATCTGCCGCTTATCAAGGCGATCAAAGATGCCTGCAAGGTAAAATCTCCCACTATCGCCGCTGCCACATTCAAAGGCAATACGCTGGAGCTGGAGTTGCAATCTCCGGTGACTCAAAACGCCAAAATCGCTGTTGAATTAAAAAACCCCTTCCGGGAAGTTACCGGCAAAGTTGAGCAAAAAATCCAACTTACCGGCAAAAAGCAGAGTGTTGCCGTAAAGCTCCCCACCCTGCCCGGCGGCATAAATCTGGCACACATCAAACTGGTGGATAGTGCTGACAAAGTATTTGACGCTTCGGCAATCAGGCTGGATATACCGGTCACGGCAAAAGCGGAAATCAAATTTGCCAATGCCGATAGTGCTTTCAAATTCGGCGATAAAGTCAAGTTTCAAGCCCGGGTCAACGGCACCCAAGCCGGAGATAAGTTGATCATTGCAGTAGAAGACAGCGATTTCCGCACCGTTTACACTGCTGAAAAGCCCGCTGCTGATACTGATTTTACCATTGAACTCAAACCGCCTTACACCCTCCTCTACCGGGTGCTGGCTAAAATCCAACGCAACGGTCAAATCATTGGCAACAGCATGAGCGAATTTGCTGTAACCGGCAAACAGCTTGACCACACCGATCTCCACGCCGGGATGTGGGGCGGCAGACTGCTGTTGAGCAAGATGCTCCGGGAGCTGGGCTTTGATCTGATCAGCTGCGACGCCCGACGGGACAATATCGGCGAAGGCACACTCCGGAACATCGTCAATTTGAATATGTACCCCATGATGCTCAATTTGGGTCATGTGGGGCTTGACCGCAGCCGGGGAAAAATTTACCGCGGCGACAAGCCAAGCGATCCGGTGCGTGATCCATGTTTCAGCGATCCGGCAGTTACTGCGGCATCCGAGCGAGAGTTTGCCCGCCTTGCAAAGCAGAATTACTTCAATTACTATTCAGGTATGTATCACATGCTGGGTGACGAAATGTTTCTGGGCTCCACGGTCTGTTACAGCGAACACTGTTTGAAAGGATTCCGGGATTATTTGAAAAAAGCCTATCAAACCATTGATAAACTCAACCAAGTCTGGCAGAGCAATTTTGCCAGTTTTGAGGATGTAGTACCCGTTCAGCGTAATGTGGTGGAAAACAGCGACAACCTTGCCCCCTGGCTTGACCACAAGATGTTTATGGTCAATGTCTGGAGTCATAATTACATCGGCAAGCGTGCCGAAATCATTCAAAAAGGTATCCCCGGCGCCAAGGTCGGTATGTCCGGCACCCAGGTTCCCGGTTACGGTTACGACTGGGCACAGCTTATGAAACACCTTTCCTGTACCGCTTATTACAACGGCGTGCAGACCACATTGGTCAACCAGTGGCAAAAGGAAGGCTCCCTTTCCGGTCAATGGGGCGGCGGCTATGTAAGTGCAGCACATCTCTATGATGTATATCAGCGTTCCTACCAGTGGAGCAACCTGATCAAGGGTGCCAACATGGTTTGGAACTGGCACGGAGCAGCCTACAACGGCGACGGCTCGCCCTCGGAAAATCTGAAAAGCTATTGCGAAGAATTCAATCTGCTCAAAAAAGGCATCGCCAAACTGATGCTTACTGCCGATAAAAACAATGCTCAAGTGGCAGTGCTTTACAGTCAGCCGTCAGTCTTTACGGCTATGGCGGGCGGACTGGGGCTGGCGGAGTGGCAGAACACCCAGACCGGCTGGGAAGCACTTTTGCTGGATCTGAAGCTGACCGCCGCATACATAACCTACGAAAACCTTGCCGACAGCAACTTTGATTTGAGCAAATACAAAGTAATAATTCTGCCGCTTTCGCTGGCTCTTTCCGAAGCAGAGCGGCAGAATCTCGTGAAGTTTGCCGAAAATGGCGGCACCGTTATTGCCGATGCTTTCCCCGGTCGATACGATCAGCACGGCAAACGCATCAATAATACGGTGCTGGATAAACTCTTCCCCGGCAATTCCGGCAAACTGGCTCCGGAAATGCAGAATCTTAAAGGCTCTGTTCTCAAGGGCAGATTCAATGTTGCCGAACCGGCTCTGGGCACGGTAAAAGTCACTAAATGCGGCAAGGGCAAAGGTGTACTTTTCAATGTTATGCTCACCAGCTACCAGTCGCTGAACATCGGCGGCGTGGGCGGCGAAACTGCCACCGCAGCCAGCGGCAGCGAAGCGTACTGTATAGCCATGCGTAAACTGGTAAGCAAAGTTGCAAGCGAAAGCGGAGCCGTGAGCCATGCAATAGTTACCGACAAAAACAACCGCCAAGTTTCCAGTCAGAGTATTCTTAAAAAAGCCGGAGAAAATTATTACTTTGCCATTGTCCGGCACAGCAGTTCTATGCAAAAAGGCAAGATCAATAACAATGCCCCCAACACCCCGGTATTCAATATAAAACTGCCGGTTTCCGGTGTGATTTACGATGTCAGAGAGGGTAAAAAGATCACGAAGGGCAACAGCTTTAAAATCAAAGCCGCCGCCGGTTACGGTCAGCTCTTTGCCATTCTGCCCGCCGAAGTTACCGGTGTAGATGCAACCATACCCGCCACCGTAAAGGCTGGCAGCATGGTCAATGTAAACTGTCAAGCCAATGGGGCAAAGAGCCGCACAGTCTACCGTTTGGAGGTAGTAAAACCCAACGGCAAAGTTGCCAGGGAATACAGCTTGAACAGCTGCTTTGCCACCCCCGAAGGCAAGTTCACATTCCAGATCCCCTACAATGCCGAACCCGGCAGCTGGCAGGCAGTAATAACCCACTGTGCCAGCGGCAAAAAGATAAGCAAAACCTTCAAGGTAATCAAATAAAACAGTAAAATATAAACTCCGGCAGAAAAAAATATGCCGGAGTTTTTTTATCCCGGAATATACAGCAAAAAAACCGCCTGCTGAAAATAATTCAGTAAGCGGTTTGAGTTTTCTCTTACCCCCTGCCCCGGCAAAACTCTCTTTACCGGAGGCAGGTATTGACCTTTTTCAGAGATTGGTCTTGTACATCGGGCCGTAGGTCTGGCAGGCACGGTAGTCCTGACCTTCCTTATCCATGCCGAAGGCGTTCCAGCATGCCGGACGGTAGATGTCTTCTTCCGGCACGTTGTGCATGCACACCGGGATCCGCAGCATGGAGCACATGGTGATCAAATCTGCCCCCACATGACCGTAGGAGATGGCGCCGTGGTTGGCACCCCAGTTCATCATCACTTCGTATGCACTCTTGAAAGGCGAGCCTTCCTTGCCGTCGCAACGGGGAGCAAACCAGGTACAGGGCCAGGTGGGGTTGGTGCGTTCCATAAGTTTATCGTTGACATCTTTGGGCAGATTCACTGTCCAGCCTTCGGCGATCTGCAATACCGGCCCAAGACCTTTGATGATGTTCAAACGGATCATGGTACAGGGCATTTCAGCAAAGGTATCAAAGTGGCTGGAGAACCCGCCGCCACGCATGTTGTCAAAGGTCGATTCGCACCAGACAGTAGCATCGGTCATCTTTTTGATATCTTCATCGGTAACTTCCCACCACTTCTTCATTACAGCGTTGCCGTTTTCGTCGGTACAGACGCCGGAAGCATCCAAACATGCCGCACCGGAGTTGATAAGGTGGATGATACCGTTGGATTCAGCCGCCTTGCCGGTGAACTTGTAACCGGTGACCCGTTCCGTAGCTTCGCCCGACCAGTAGGTACGCACGTCGGCAAAGATCTGGGCACGGTGGGTCAGCAGACGCATCATCAGCATACCCATACCGTTGAGCACATCGTTTTCGGTTGCCAGCGTAAAGGGTTCCCGGGCGCCTTCATAGTCAAAGGTACTGCTCAACAGAGCTTCGGGGTAGTCGCAGCTGGGCCAATGGTCAGTCCACTGACGCTGCCCCTGAAAACCACCGGCAATGGCGTTGTGACCGGCTTTTTCTTCCACAAAGCGGTCAGGCAGATTGGGGTTGCCTGCCATCAAGTCTTTGATGATGCAGTACATCTTGACCGTAAATTCCCACTGCTTGTCTTTTTCTTCACGGGTGAATTTGATCTTGTAATCTTCGCCCATAAAAGAAACTTTATCGGGGTTGGGGTCCCAACCTTCTTTGCAGTGTTCTTTAGTCCATGCCAGAGCTTTCTGGAACTCTTCTTCGCAATAGATGCCTTCTTCCATTCTGCGGATAACTTCCACTTCGTCCACAGATTCGACCCGCATACCGAAGTAGTTTTCCATCATATCCTGATCCACGATAGATCCGGCAATACCCATGCACTGTGAGCCGATCTGCAAGTAGGATTTGCCCCGCATGGTAGCAACCGCAATAGCCGCTCTGCCGAAACGCAGGAGCTTTTCTTTGACATCTTCCGGAACCTGATCGACCTGATCGAGATCCTGCACTTCATGGCCGTAAATGCCGAATGCAGGCAAACCCTTCTGGGCGTGACCGGCAAGCACTGCTGCCAGATAGACTGCGCCGGGGCGTTCTGTACCGTTAAAACCCCACACACCTTTGATGGTCTGGGGATCCATATCCATAGTTTCCGAACCGTAGCACCAGCAGGAAGTTACCGAAAGAGTGATCGCCACGCCTTCTTTGCGGAATTTATCGGCACAAGCCGCAGCTTCCGGCACCCGGCCGATGCAAGTATCAGCCATAACGACTTTGACCGGTTCGCCGTTGGAGTAAAACAAGTTATCTTCCAAAACTTTTTTGGCGGCTTTCGCCATTGCCCACACCGTTGGTTCCAAAGATTCACGCAGCATCATGGGGCCGCGGCGTCCGTCGATACAGGGGCGGATACCGATCACCGGATAATCACCGACATATCTGTTTTTCGTCATAGTTCTGTCCTCATGTAACAGTGTTGATTTTATTGAACTGTAATGTAACTAAAGTACCGTTCAAGTATAAAGTAACACTGTTTGTAAATTTTTCAAATCAAAAAAAACAGACTTTCAAATAAATTTAACACTTGAGGTAAAAAAACAATTCAAAACTCCAACAATGAGCCTGACCGGCAGCATCACTGCTTTTTACGGAGTAAAAAATCTTCATTCCGCGGTCAATGTTTATCCAATCCGGAAAAAAGTTCTCTCTCTAAAGGTAATTTCAAAAGTCATTCAAAACAAAGGTAAAGAGCAAAACCACAGCACAGGATAAGGTAGTTTGAGGGGGCTGCCTGAAAGGCAACCGCCGGAAATACTCCTTGTGCGGGGCGAAGATTGTGCCTTTGACGACTTTCGAGGAGTTTTGAAATTACTTCTCTATATAAATTTGGTCATTATCCATATTCCGTCTGTCGATCAAAGCAAATCTATCAGCAAAAATTGCGGCATTTTCCTGCAAATAATTTTGATAAATATCATTAAGTTTACGGCTCTGGCAGGGAGTCAGCACTACTCCGGAATGACCTGCCCGCCAATCAAAATCAGGAATTTTTTCTTCAAGCACGCCGCTTTCCAGAATAGGCAGCGTTTCCGGATTGACCATAAACTCACAAGTATAATCAGCATAATATACCTTGCGTCCCCGACCGCTCCAGTCTTCACCGGCAGCGGGATCACTGGTGATTACCCCGGCGGCAACGATCCCGCAAGTACCGATCCCGACTTTGAGCATAAAAAACTGATCGCCGGCTTTTACTTTATCATATTCATAAATGCTCCAATCTGACTCATTTTCTTTCCACGAAATATCATTCAGAAACCGGCTCATGCTGTAAGAGGAAATCGCCGGATTCCATTTGAGAATAACGCAATTTTGTCCTTGTTTTTTCATATAAAATCACTCCTCCTTTTACTTTTTTTGGTTGATTTGGCAGTGAAAAAAGGGTGTTTATGCCGCCAGAGCAAATATTTCCGGCACTGCTCATTTTGCAGGATCTTCTCCAGCGTGCTCAAATGTTCTTTGAGCTGGGTTTCGTAAACATCGCATGCAGAAAGGTGTGGCAGTTACTGCATAGAGCAACTGTTTTCCCATTTTTATTTTTGTCCTTGCAGCGCGGTATCAGATGATGCTGCGTTGTTTTTGTGTTTATATTGCACATCTGGCAAAACATATTTTACCCCTTGATGACTGCCAGCGGAGTCAGGCGGACTTGCACTTCCACAAGATCCCTTTCGGCAGCGATCACATCTTCTATATCCTTGTACGCCTGCGGAGCTTCAGAGAGATCCAGCACCTTCTTGCCTTTGCCGTAACGGGTCACCGGGTGCCAGCGGTCGCAGACAATGCCTTTCATAGCTTCGTCGCACTCGGCAGCAGTCAGGGTGTTGCAGGCAACAGTGCGGCTCATACGCCGTCCGGCACCGTGAGAACAGCTCATAAAACTTGCCGGATTTCCCAAGCCGCGCACGATGTAACTGGCTGTACCCATAGAGCCGGGAATAATGCCGGTTTCATCAAGTTTGGCACTGGTGGCTCCTTTGCGGTGTATGCACAACATCTCGCCAAAGTGTTCTTCAAAAGCTGCGTAGTTATGATGGATATTCACTTCCCGCAGAAAGTTTACTTCCGGAACAAATTCGGCGATCACTTCTTTGCAGCGAGCCATCATCCGCTGGCGGTTTTCAAAAGCATACTTCAAAGCAAAGTTCATATCTCTGAAATAGTTGTGTCCATCCGCTTCCTGGATCGGCAGAAATGCCAGATCCCGGTTGGGCAGCGGCGTGTAAAAGCGTTCGCAAAGCTGTATGGCTTTTTCCTGATAAACTTCTTCTATCCGCTTACCGAGGTTGCGGCTTCCGGAATGGATCATTATCCAGACAAAGCCGTCGTTGCTCTTCTGGATTTCAATAAAGTGGTTGCCTCCGCCGAGAGTTCCGAGGTTATGCCGGTCAAGCTTGGTGATGAATTGAGCATCCACACCTTTGGTAGCAATATACTCTTCAAAACCCTCCCACTCCTGCGGATCTTTGTGCATCTTGCCTTCTCCCACCGGAACAAGTTCCTTTATCCGGGTGTGGATGGAACGGCGAAAACGCATATCTTCCAGTTTTTCTGCCGGAATATCAGTTTCCACAGCGATCATTCCGCAGCCGATATCCACGCCCACCGCTGCCGGGATCACTGCATCTTTGGCGGCGATCACGCCCCCGATGGGCATACCGATACCGCAATGACAATCCGGCATCAGTGCCACATGGTGCCGCAGTGCCGGATGGCGGGCAAGGTGTTCAGCTTGTACCATGGCAGAGTCTTCAATATCCCGACACCAGCTCTTGATGTGGATGGGGAGATTTTCACTTTTTACAAATTCCATTTTTATATCCTTTCAGTTAATAATTGAAAAAGAGCCGGGGAGGCTGCTTTTCAGCAGCACTGCCCCGGGGAGAAAAATGCGGTTCATTAAGAGTTTTAAGTTTTGAGGATTGATATTTGATTCTTAAATCCTTAACCTTTAAGCTTGTTATTTGCCATACGCGGCAGAAATTTATCAATATCAAAATTCCGGAGAACCGCATTTTTCTCCAGCCGCAAAGCTGTTTTCAACCTTGCGGTTTGCCGCCCGGCCGAAGTCGGTTGGCAGCACAACTCTGATCAACAGAGCGGTGTAACAAATTCAATCTTGTGCGTGGCATTGTACGCATCTATGGCATCTTGCAGCTGATTGCATTTCAGCTGAAGCTGTTTGACTTGTTCAATAACATCGGCGGCAGTTATTTCTGCCGAACGCACCTCCATAATATCATCTTTGATACCACGATAACGGATATCTTCGGTGGTATCAAGGTTGTCCAATTTGGAAATTTGACTTTTGTACTCATCCAATGCGTACATATTCTGCAAATTGCCTTCGTTGGCCTTGCCGATCTTGGTTTTAAGTTCAATGAGTTTTTCGGTGTAATGGTTGATGGTTTTCATCGTTTCTGCAACCGAAATACTTCTTTTATGGATTTCCCAACACGAATTTTCTTGTTTGACCAATGACCACAATTTACTTATTTCACCAACGATACGGTTTTTTTCTTTCAACGCTTGTGCCAATGTAATAAGCATATTACTACCCTTTCTTTGTTTGATATTTCTGTTTTTGCAAAACCTGCACATTCATATTAGCAAAAGGCGTGCCAATTTTTTCAAAACTGTGTGATTTTTCTCAAAAAAATTGTTTTTTAAGCTCAAAAAAATTTTATCACCTGCTTTTTTATTTGCATGCTGCTGATTTAGTGCTATATTAAAACATATAAAATATTATATACAAATATAGAATTTTATAATATGAATATATTGATTTCGCTTTTAGGTTCGACTCTTGACAGTAACGGCAAAGCCCGTGGTCTTTCCCGTTGGAATGTCTGGCGGCCTTCGGTGGCACTTGCAATGCAGAACGATTTGCACTTTGACCGCTATCATTTGATATATCAGCCGAAATTCAGCAGCTTGAAAGATCGTATTGTGGAAGATATCAAACAATGTTCTCCGGCAACCGAAGTGATTCCGGAGGCAATAGATATGGATGACCCCTGGGATTTTGAGGAAGTTTACAGCAAACTCTACGAATACAGCCGCAGTCACGATTTTTCCGGCGAAGAAGATAATTACTATATACATATAACTACCGGTTCCCATGTGGCACAGATCTGTCTGTTTCTGCTTACGGAATCCCATCACCTGCCGGGCAAACTTATCCAAACCCATCCCGGAATCGGACCGGAGGGTTCTTACAACATTATTGACCTCGACCTTTCGCGTTATGATATGCTTGCCAAACGCTTTGCTGTGGAACGGGAAAACGACCTTGATTTTCTGAAATCCGGCATTGCCACTAAAAATAAACAGTTCAACGAGCTTATCGAAACCATTGAACGCGTAGCGATCCGTTCTGCCGAACCTATATTGCTGACCGGGCCTACCGGCGCAGGTAAATCCCAGCTGGCAAAACGGATCTATGAATTGAAAAAACTCAACAATCAGATCAAAGGAGATTTTGTCAATATCAACTGTGCCACACTGCGGGGCGATCAGGCTATGAGTGTACTCTTCGGCCATAAAAAAGGCTCGTTTACCGGGGCGGTTGCCGATCGGCCGGGGTTGCTGAAAAAAGCCGATAACGGCATACTCTTTTTAGACGAAATAGGTGAACTGGGGCTGGATGAACAGGCTATGCTGCTGCGTGCCATTGAAGAAAAGAAATTTTTTCCGCTGGGTGCGGATGTGGAGAGCGAAAGTTCTTTTGAGCTGATTTGCGGCACCAACCGGGATTTGGAACTTGCCGTAAACGAAGGGCGTTTCCGTTCTGACTTGCTTGCCCGGATCAATTTGTGGGATTTTCAGCTGCCGGGACTGGCTGACCGCCGGGAAGATATTGAGCCCAATGTGGAATATGAATTGCAGCGTTTTACGGAAAAAAGCGGTAAGCACATTACTTTTAATAAAGAAGCCAAAGCCGAATTCATGCGTTACGCTATGGATCCGGCAACCTCGTGGCGGGGCAACTTCCGTGACTTGAATGCCATGATAACCCGTATGGCAACTCTTGCTAACGGCGGCAGGATCGACGGAAAAGTTGTAGATGCGGAAATTGCCAGATCACGGAAAAATCAGCAACTATCTGCAAGCGATCAAATTCTTGCCGGCCTGTTGGGCAGCGATTATCAAAATAAATTCGATGAATTCGATCTCTGCCAGCTTGCCAGAGTTGTGGAAATCTGCCGTCAAAGCACCAGTCGTGCCGAAGCCGGTAAAAAGCTTTTTTCCATCTCCAGAATACAGCGGAAAAGCGCCAACGACTCTGACCGTTTGGGGAAATATTTGGATAAGTTCGGTCTGACTTTTCAAATGTGTAAAAACATCTGAAATAACCAGACTGCGGCAAACCACTGCCGGCAGAAGCAAAATTCTACAATCCGTCCTCCAAACAGTCTGGCAAATAAAATCTGAACTTTTCTCTTAAACTGCTTGCAAATCATCCATAAAAAAAACGCACTGCTTTGATTCAAGCAATGCGTCCGTTTTCTGATTTCAGGCTGTTCAAAAACCGCTTCTGCCGTGAAGTCTGCCTTTACGCAGGAAGCCTTCGTAGTTACGCATGGTCAGGTGGGATTCCAACTGGCTCATGGTATCGAGGGTAACACCCACCATGATCAGCAAGCTGGTACCGCCGAAGAGCGATGCCACCAAAAATGGTATGTGCAAGCTGTTGGCAAGCAACATGGGGAACAAGCTCAACGCCATCAGGAAGACGGCGCCACCGAAAGTTACCCGGGTCATAGTGGTATCCAGGAAGTCAGCAGTGGGCTGACCGGGGCGGATACCGGGAATGTAGCCGCTTTCACGCTTAAGGTTTTCAGAAATTTGCAGCGGATTGAACTGGGTGGCAACCCAGAAGAAGTTGAACGCCATAATGAGCAAACCGTAGGTGATAAGATACCCGCCCGCATCGTAGTTGAACCAGCTTGCCAGCGTAGTCCAGTTGAAGTATTCAAAGACCGGACGGGGGATCATCATGATCGCACCGGCGAAAATAATGGGCATCACCCCGGCAAAGTTCACCTTCAAAGGCAGATAAGTTGCACCACCCTGTACCTGATTGCCAATGCTCTTGCGTGCCATCTGCACCGGAACCCGGCGCATCCCCTGACAAAGCATGATGGTTGCAGCGGTAACTGCGGCAAAGACAATCAGAAGAATCAGCAAGTGCACCGGTTTGAAACTTGCCGAACCAGCCTGCTGCGAAAGAGCCATCTGGAAAAGCTGCACCACCGCCTGCGGCACTTTGGAAACAATATTGATAGTAATAATGATCGACACACCATTACCGATACCCCGTTCAGTGACCTGTTCGCCCAACCACATGAAAACCATTGTCGTACAGGTCAGCACCAACACAGTCATAATCATAAACACACCGGCGTTGCCCCAAAACAACGGTTCGCTGGGCATCTGACCGAAAAGTTTAGCCGGGTTGATCATTGCCATAGCTGCCAGCACGCCCTGCACCAGACAGACCAATATGGTCAGATAACGGGTATACTGGCTGATCTTGGCACGACCGGTTTCGCCGTCACGGGAAATTTTTTCCAACGCCGGAACCACCGGAGTCAGCAGCTGAATGATGATCGAAGCGGTAATGTAAGGCATGATCCCCAGCACACCCAGAGCAAACTGTTGCAAAGCACCGCCGGAAAAGATATCAAGCATATCCATAATGCCGCCGGAAGTGGCTCCGTTTGCCTGGAACTGGGTCAGATAATTTTTCAACGCCACCGAATTCACACCGGGGCACGGAATGTTATCCGCCAAACGCACCAAAACGATGATTCCGGCTGTAAAGAGCAGACGACTACGCAATTCCTTAACTTTAAGGACATTCCAAAATGCTTTCAACATTGCAGTTTTTTCCTTGTTAAATATATTATTTTTTTATTTTTACATAATGGGGAATATAACACACAAACAACATCTTTGCAAGAGTGTTACATAACATTTTACCCGAAAAAACTCGGGTCGTTTCGTATAAAGTCCTTCTGTACTCTATACGAAACGACCCGGGATCGCTCCCGGATCGCTTACAGTAGGCTTACTCCTCGATGCAGCTGCCGCCGGCAGCTTCGATCTTGGCACGGGCCGCAGCAGAGAATTTCACTGCTTTAACGGTCAAAGCCTTGGTGATTTCGCCATCAGCCAGAACCTTCAGGGGCATTTCTTTTTTGCTCAAGAGGCTCTTGGCACGCAAACTTGCAACATCAACGGTTTCGCCGGCGTTGAAGTTAGCTTCCAAAACAGAGAGGTTCACCAGCTGGAAGACCTTGTGGTCAGCACTGTTGAAACCGCGTTTCGGCAAACGGCGGAACAGCGGGATCTGGCCCCCTTCAAAGAAGGGACGGATCACTGCACCGGTACGGGATTTCTGACCCTTTTCACCACGGCAGGCGGTTTTACCCATGCCGGAACTGTCACCACGGCCAACGCGTTTGCGGCCCTTGACAGAACCCGGAGTTGTAGTTACTTCATGCAATCTCATTTTACTTTACCTGAATTGTGTCAGCGTAAATTACTATTAACACAATCTGCCTCGCTTTCACTCTTAATCGACAGAAAGTGTTCAACAAATCTGTCCTGCACCCATTCAAGCGCAGGACAGAATCTGTTTTACTTACAGAGTATCAATGCCGCGTTTAGCAAGCATGTCCTCTTTGGTAGCCAGGCTCTGGAGAGCCTTGAAGGTGGCTTTTGCCACATTCGCAGAGTTAGCTGCGCCAAGACTCTTGGCAAGCACGTCCTGCACACCGGCAAGTTCCAGAATGGCACGCATAGCACCACCGGCGATCAAACCGGTACCGCTGGATGCGGGACGCATCAGAACTTTTGCACCGCCGAAACGAACTTCGACCGGGTGCGGCAGAGTTGTGCCGACAAGTTTGACATCCATGATGTTCTTGCGGGCAGCTTCGCCACCCTTGCGGATAGCATCAGACACTTCGTTGGCCTTGCCGTAGCCATAACCAACGCGGCCTTTACGGTTACCGACAACCACCAGTGCGCCGAAGCTGAAGTTCTTACCGCCCTTCACAACTTTAGCACTGCGGTTGATGCAGATGACGCTATCTTCGAATTCGCTCTGCACATGATCTTCGGCCTTGAAATTTTCACGTTTAGCCATTTTTGCAAAGCCCTTTCTTAGAACTTGAGTCCGTTTTCACGGGCGGCTTCGGCAATCGCCTTCACCCGGCCGTGGTATTGAAAACCGGAACGGTCGAAAACAACTTCGGTAATGTTGGCCGACTTTGCTTTTTCCGCCGCCATCTTGCCGAGCAGAGCTGCACCAGCCATGTTCGGTTTGCCATTTTCCGCCTTGAAAGTGGCATCCAGCGTCGAGGTCGCTGCCAGAGTTTTACCAGCCACATCGTCGATGAACTGGCAGTAGATGTTGTTGGCAGTAACACTGACACAAAAACGCGGACGTTCAGCAGTACCCGAAATCTTTTTGCGGATACGCATGTGGCGCTTCGCGCGTCTAGCTTTATTATCACAATTAGCCATGATAAATATTTTACCTTAAATTTTAAGAATTAACCGACCGTTTTACCTTCCTTGATCGTCACGTGTTCATCCACATAACGAATACCCTTGCCTTTGTAGGGTTCGGGCGGACGGTAACCGCGGATCGTGGCGGCCGCCTGGCCAACCATCTGCTTATCCGCACCGGTGATGATAATGGTGTTGTTTTCACCCATGGCGATCGTCAGACCTTTTGGGATCATGTATTCGATCGTGTGCGAGTAACCCAGATTCAACACGAGCTTGCTGCCCTGAACCTGTGCTTTGTAACCCACACCGATGATCTGCAGTTCCTTCTTGAAACCGACAGAAAGCCCGGTGACCATATTCTGGATCAGCGCACGGGTCAAACCCTGCATAGCACTGGAATCCAACGTTTCCTTCTGCTGCTTGACGATGACTTCGGTATCAGTTATTTCAACATCAACGAGTTTCGGCAGCGCGAGGGTCAACTTCTCTTTGCCTTCGGCGGTAACGACACCGTCTTTGACGGAGACTTTTACACCCGCCGGAATGGCAACAGGTTTTTTACCAATTCGAGACATTGTATTAGCCCTTCTGCTTAAATTACCAGACGTACAGCAACACTTCGCCGCCCACATTGGCTTCCTTGGCCTTGCGACCGCTCAGAATACCATTGGGGGTGCTCAGCACCACAGTACCCAGTCCGCCGAGCACTTTCGGAATATCCTTGCAAGTGCAGTGGATACGGCAGGACGGCTTGCTGACGCGCTGGATGCCTTCGATAACCGGAGCACCCTGATAGTATTTCAGAGTAACGCTCAGGATGCGTTTGGCACCATCTTCCAGCACCGCAAAGTCAGTGATGTAGCCCTCTTCCTTCAGCACGGCAGCAATTGCAGCCTTTTCCTTGGAACTGGGCATTTCGATTTTCTTGAGCCCTGCTGCGCCGGCATTGCGTACCCGCGTGAGCATATCAGCAATCGGATCTTGCATACTCATTTTGCATGTTCCTTTCTTACCAGCTGGCCTTGGTTACACCCGGGATCCGGCCGGTGGAGGCCAGTTCACGGAAACAGATACGGCAGAGCTGGAACTTGCCAATGTAAGCACGGGGACGACCGCAGTTCTTGCAGCGGGTGTATTCCCGAACTTTGAACTTGTTGGGCCGTTCGCTCTTGACAATAAGACTTTTCTTAGCCATAAAAACTTATCTCCTCGTGCATTATTCCCCGAAAGGAACTTCCAGCATAGTTAAAAGTTCACGGGCTTCGGCATCAGTCTTGGCGGTGGTGACCATCGCAATATTGATACCAAGCGGGTACTTCAGCTTGTCAGCATCAACTTCGGTAAATACCGATACATCGGAAAGACCAACGTTGTAGTTGCCAACACCGTCAAAACCCTTGGGAGAAATCCCGCGGAAGTCGCGTACACGCGGCAATGCGTTGTGCACAAAACGGTCGAGGAATTCGTACATCCGGCGGCCACGCAAAGTTACCATCACACCCACGGGCATACCCACGCGGAGTTTGAAGTTAGCAACGTTCTTGTGAGCCTTGGTGATCACCGGAGCCTGACCGGCGATCGCACCGAGATGCTTCTTCGCTTCGCCGAATGCATCGCGTTCGGCACTGGATTTCAGACCGGTGCTGATCACGATCTTCGTGAGTTTCGGGATCTGCATGACATTCTCGTAACCGAGTTTTGCCTGCAAAGCAGCACGGACTTCATCCTTGTATTTTTTCATCATGTCTGGCATAGTTACCTCACTTCACTTCCGCAGCGTCTACCGCAATCGGGTTGACATTGGAAACGTGAACCGATACCGAACGCTGCACACGGCCGCCGTTCGGATTGGCCTGACTCTTCTTTACCGTACGCATACCGATACTGCCGGCTTTTGCTTCGGAAAGATTGGCGAAATTCAGCACGACACGGTCATTCTTGGTCAAAACTGCTTCAATAGTGGCTTCTTCGCCCTTGAATTTACCGGTGTTGACCAACACCTTGTCGCCTTTTTTGACGTGATATTTCTTCATTACAGCACCTCCGGAGCCAACGAAATGATCTTCATAAAATCTTTTTCGCGCAGCTCACGGGCGACAGGCCCGAAAATACGGGTGCCGACCGGGTTCTTCTGTTTGTCAATGATCACCGCCGAGTTACTGTCAAAACGCAGGTAGCTGCCATCAGCACGACGGATGGGAGCCTTGGTGCGGACGATCACCGCATCAACGACCTGACCTTTTTTGACTGTACCGTCCGGAAGAGCTTCCTGCACGGCGCACTTTACAATGTCGCCAATGTGGGCGATCTTCTTGCCCTGGCCGATCACGGTCATACACATGATCTTCTTGGCACCGGAGTTGTCGGCAACTTCCAATTTGGTTTGCATCTGAATCATAGTTATCTCGCTCCAGAGTTAAATCAATTGGCGTTTGCGATGATTTCAACCAGACGCCAACGCTTGTTCTTGCTCAAGGGACGGGTTTCGGCAATCCGAACGGTGTCACCTTTTTTGGCGGTGTTGTTTTCATCATGGGCAGTGAACTTCTTCTTGAAGCTGACTACCTTCTTATACAGCGGGTGGGGAGTACGACGCTGGACTTCGACCACGATGGTCTTATCCTGCACATCGCTTACCACGACGCCGACGCGTTCCTTGCGGTTACCGCGCTTGCTGGTATCTTCACTCATAGTTACTTACCCTGTTTCAGTTAGCCGCACGACGGGTGGTTTCGGTCAGAAGCTGTGCGATTTCACGACGCACCTGACGCACCCGGGCGGATTTTTCCAGCTGACCGGTGGTCGCCTGGATCGCCAGTGTCAGCTTTTCACGACGCAGATCAGCCAGCATGCTGACGATCTCGGCATCGGACATTTCACGGATTTTCGAGGTCTTCATTACAGATCTCCCTTCGTCAGAAACTTGCAGCGCAGGCAAAGTTTGTTGGCGGCACGCGCCATTGCTTCACGAGCGACAGTTTCACTGCAACCTTTGACTTCAAAGAGCACCCGACCCGGCAGTACCGGGGCGAACCAGCCTTCGACGTTACCCTTTCCCTTACCCATACGCACTTCCAACGGTTT
>JAZMZK010000032.1:0-37430 GCA_045585955.1 Victivallaceae bacterium | reverse complement strand
GTTGATTAACAGTAAAGATGTTAATAAAATCTTTTCAAAACTTAAAGGGCATTTATCTATTTGTGTAACAAATAGATAAATGCCAATAAAAGGTTTGGAAAAGGGTGATGGGGTTTGGGGAAGAGGGAAAGAACCTTTCCTCAAAAAGGTTTTTCCCTCTTTCCCAAGGCTCCCATATCAACCTTTATCGGGAACATAGCGTTAAATAAAAAGTTTTGAGTTATGGATTTAGGGAATACTTTACAGAGTTTTGCTGTTTTGCAGCGTACAAATGAAAATGTTTCAAATCACCCTTTTACCGGTTCAGCCCGGCACGATGGGGAGGTGCTGTTGACCATCGAAAATTCTGACGGCATTGTCAACGCCTTTGATAAAACCATTGCGGGCAAAGTCAGAAATGGCAGAGTAAAAGGCGTTATTGCCGGTTTGCCGGTGGGTGGACCTTATACCATAACTTTACAGATTTCCGGCAGCAGCGAAAAAGCTGTTTTCAAAGAAGTACTGGTCGGCGATTTATGGCTGCTGGCAGGTCAGAGCAATATGGCTGACTACGGTATGCTGCCGTCGCTGACCCGGACTGACCCCATGGTACACGCTTATTACATGACCGACACCTGGGGGATCGCTCAAGCTCCTTTGCACGATACCAACCGGGCGGTCGCCCCGGTTCATGGCGGAAACCCTGCCAACAAACCCAAAACATCGGGCGGTCGTGGAGCAGGACCGGGGCTGGCTTTTGCCGCGGCTATGTTCAAGGCTGCTTCAATACCCCAGGGCGTGATCGCCTGTGCCCATGGCGGAACTTCCCTTGAGCAATGGCGTCCGGCGTTGAAAAAGCTGGGTGGAAAATCCCTTTACGGAGCCATGTATGAGCGGCTGCAAGCCGCAGGGGGGCGTGTTGCGGGGCTTTTGTGGTATCAAGGCTGCAATGATACCGCAAAAGATGAACTGTCAGAACAATATATGACACGGACACTCAAACTTTTCCGGGCGGTCAGGAAAGATTGCCGTAATGCCAAACTGCCTGTTGTTTTTGTGCAGTTAGCTGGCTTTATTGCCAATTATGGAGATACAACATTTTCTTCCCGCCGCTGGCTGCAGGTGCGCAATCAGCAGTATTTGCTGGGGCTCAAGCTGAAAAACTCCGCATGTGTACCAGCCATTGATTTGGGGTTGTGCGATCACATCCACCTTTCCAACGAAGGTGCGGCAGCATTGGGCAAGCGGTTGGCAGAAGCTATGTTGTCGCTGATCGAGCCGGAAAAATACCCCGGACAGATCAAAGTAAAGAGCTTGAAAATCAAAAACAAAAATGCCGCCGACAATGCCGTTGTGGAGTTGACCTTTGATAATGTTTGCGGCAAGTTGACGGCTCAAGGCGGAGCACCATGCGGCTTTTGCCTTACAGATAAAGCAGGCAATTATATCTCGGATGCCATAAATTGCCATCTTTCGGGCGATCGGGCAACGGTGCTTTTGAAAGTTCCGGCAATATATTTCAGCGAAAAATACCAGATCGCTTACGGCGGCAGTTTCCAACCCCACGCCAATATCGTTGACAGCATGAACCGTTCACTACCCTGTTTTGTAATGACCGGCAAACCCCGACCTGCCAATGAAACAGCTTATGTGGAGGATGTATTGGTAAGCAAGCCATTTTACGGCAGCGAAGAGTTATCTGAATTGAACTTGCCGGAAAAAGAAGTTTGGGAAAAAATCAACTTTACCCGGGCTGCCAACAGCATGATCTATGTAACATGCCCGGCTCCGGAAAAAGGCAGCGACGCCAAAGCACAACGCAAATATTATTTCAAATTTCAAACTGAATTGCCGGAAAAAATGATACTTAAAGTGCTTTTCGGTTCAGACGCCCCTTTTGCACTTTACTGCGATAAAAAGGTCGTGTTGCAAAAAAGCACCACCAACCCGGTAGTGCTGGATGAATTTATCCACACCATGGAGCTTGCTGCCGGAAAACACGAATTTGTTGTGGTCTTTGCCTCAAATTGCGGTAAAGGCTGGGGCTGGTGCTGCCGTTTTGTGCGGCTGGATGGCAGAAAAGCACCCAGACTGTTATCCTGCGGCGACTTCAAATAACTTGTCGTTTTACGCCAAACCGATCGGACGGATTTAAGGAAATATCAACAATATATCATGAGTTGACATATATCAAAGACAGTCCAACTATCAAATCAATAACTTTGGGCAATAGCACATACAAAGTGCTAACATTCCTTTCTGACCGAAGCTGACGAAAAAAGCGATAAATGAAAAATTTGTGCCACCAGGTGTCCGTGGTATTGTTTTTCAGACTTTGGTTGTCAGCTGGTTTAAAACAGAGCTTATTTTACTATTTTTGACTCTTTTTTCTGTGAAAATATTGCATTTTATTTTTTTACAGTTATATTCCACATAAATAAGTATTATAAAAATGGCGTTTGATTTTAAGAGATATGTCGCAAAAAATTTTAAAACATTTTCCCATGCCTCAAATAACTCATTCGCAAAGATTGTTTTATTCGCATGTTTTTGCCGAAGATTTCCACTCCGATATAAATAACGAAGTCATTCATATTATTGAGGGAAGAATAAAATTAACCTTCGAGTCAGGATTGGAATTTTCCGGCGGCAAAAATGATACTCTTTTTATTCCGCATGGCGTATCCCACCGGGATATTTTTGAAAGTTCCAAAGTGCTTGAAGCATTTCACATCGTTTTCAGCTGGGATCTGGCAGACCAGCTCTTTGCTGAAGCCAAACCCAACTGTGTAAAATATCTGCCGGAACATGCTCAAAATGAAATAAAACTGCTTTTTGACATGATCCGTACTGATAACCGCCCCATTAACTCTATGCTCGCGTCGGCAAGGCTTATGCATCTGTTGGGGTTGGTGTGGACTCATGTTTTCAACCAGACTGAACCGGAGCATGAAAAAGATTCTTTTTCGCATTTGACCAACTATGCCAAAGATTATATATGTGCCAATTTTTCCCAGAGTATAAGTATTGAAGATGTAGCAAAGCATCTCCGGGTCAGCCGCTCCACCCTGATACGGGCATTCAAGAAATCCAGTGATTTGAGTTTCGGGTCCTTCCTGTTGGCTGTCAGAATGAAACACGCCCAGGTGCTTTTGCGGGAAAAATCGCTGAATCTGGCAGATTGTGCCGCCAGATGCGGTTTTTCTGACCCTTCATATTTCTCAAAAGTATTTAAAAAGCATTTCGGCTTTTCGCCCAAAAACTGCCATTGAACCTATTTTTCTTTTATTGAACCTATTTTGCATTTTTGCCTCCTTGTTTTTGTGAAAAAAATTGATTATCTTATTAGCAGGATAAATCATTATCAAACACAAAAACAGGATTGTAAAATATGGATAACTGGATCGATTACACGTTCCACTGGGATGATGCTCCGCTGGATATTTCACCTTTATTTGCCGATGAAGTTCCTGCCGGCAAACATGGATTTCTGAAATCCGAGAAAGATAAATTTGTTTTTGAAGATGGCGAACCGGTACGCTTCTGGGGGGTATTGCTGAATTCTGCGGCATGTTTTCCGACCCATGAAGGCGCCGATATGGTGGCGCGGCGTATGGCTAAATTCGGGATCAACATGGTGCGGCTGCATCAGTTTGATGCGGTCTGGTCAACACCCAATATTTTTCAGTTCAGCAAAGGTACTCTGCACAATACCACCCGCAAACTCGATCCGGAATCACTTGACCGGATGGATTACCTTATTTCGGTGCTCAAGAAAGAGG
This sequence comes from Victivallaceae bacterium, assembly GCA_045585955.1. GTDB lineage: Bacteria > Verrucomicrobiota > Lentisphaeria > Victivallales > Victivallaceae > SIG78. The sequence continues at coordinate 33,669 of JAZMZK010000032.1, read as the reverse complement.
GTATTTATGTGTATATGGACCTTATGGTCTACCGGACTTTCAAAGATGATGACGGATTGGAAAACGCCTCCGGTTTGAGCATAAATGGAGCCAAACCCTACACGGTTTTTGACCGCGATCTGCGGAAACTGCAAAAAGAGTATGCCGAACAGTTGTTGACCCATATCAATCCCTATACAGGCTTGAAACTTGTTGATGATCCGGCAATGGCAATGGTGCTTATTACCAACGAAAACGACATGTTCAATCCAAATTGTCCGATCACAGCCGAACCTTATCGTACCAGGCTGCGTGATATGTACCGTAAATGGGCAGAAGTAAACGAGCCGGATCTGGATATAGCCGATGATTTTTCGTTTGATTTCAGTTTGCGTGCACCTGCTGAATCAATATTGCGTTTTTACCACGATGTCAATAAAGATTATTGTGAAGAAATGTATGATTATTTGCGTAATATCGGTGTAAAGTGTCAGATTTCCGGTACTTCATGGAGCCGCGGTCTTACGCTGCCTTCGAGCGTGCGTTCTATGGATATAACCTGTTCCAATGTTTACTGCGATCTGTGGGGTGACAGCGGCAGTAATGCCAATTTAGTTGGCGAACGCAATCAGGTCTTCGGCATGGTTCCGGCAAAAATTGCCATCAAAGATAAACCGCTTTTTATCACCGAGTGGGATATGGTCTGGCCCAACGAGTGGCGGGCTCAGTCGAGTTTGCTGGTCGCCGCCATGTGTGCTTTTCAGGGCTGGGGCGGTGCGGCATTGCACACCTATTGCTACCGTACTTCACCGGCTGATTGCATGGGGGGAACTGTTTTAGGCGGCGTACCCTACCGGAGAAATTTTGAAACCTTCATGGATCCGGCAAAATTCGGACTTTTCTATGCAGCTGCCATCATGTTCCGCCGCGGCGATGTGGCAGAAGCAAAGAGTGTTCAGTATGTCGCTCTGAGCGAAAAATATATTTACAGCCCAGAACACGGCTTTGCCAATCACAACGACCCCAATGTGCTTGCCATGCAGAATTGCGAAAAGCACAAGGTTCGGCTGGTATTTGAAGGTGATGTTGATTTTGCCAATGCGATCGCTCCCGATGAAGCTGGAGCCGCGGCAATGGATATCAGCGAAGTAACCTCCGACACCGGAGAACTTTACCGCAACTGGCTGGAAAAATATGCTTATATTGATACAGCCAAGACCAAGTCGGTATTCGGTACTTTCAAAGCCGGTCAGAAAATTATTCTCCGCAATGGCGTGGAGTTTGAAATGTCAGAAGGTTTTGCAACTGTAACCTTGACTTCGCTTTCCGGCGAAGAACTTGCCGATGCCCGGCTTATTCTGGTTACAGCGGTGGGGCGTTCCGATAATACCGGTGCTGAATACAATGCTGAACACACCAAACGCCTTGCCATCGGGCACGCTCCGGTGCTGGCGGAACCGGTAAAGGCGGCGATCCGTATGCAGAGCAATGTATCTGCCATGCGGCTCTGGAGTATTGATACTGATGGAGCATATACCGGCGAAGTACCGTCAACTTTTGCTGACGGGGTACGCGAGTTCAGGATCGGCGAAGTGTATAATTCCATATATTATCTTTTGAGTATATAAAAGCGTAAAAGGATGAAAATGAAAAAAATCAAATCATTTATTGCAGTTCTTACAGCTGTTACACTTTGCGGGTGTATCAATATAAAAACAGAGGAGTCGGCTATGAATAAAGGTGATCAAATAAAAATCGGCTGGGCAAAGAATGATATTACGCCGCAGGGCCCGGCTTTTCTTGCCGGACAGATGTTTCACCGATTGGCATTGGAAGTACACGACCCGTTGCTGACTTCGGCAATGGCAGTTGAGTCAGGCAATGAAAAATTTATTATGATCTCGCTTGACAACACTGTTTTCCGCTCGCATTTGATGGAGCGGGTGCGGGAAAAAGTTTCCGCCGCCACCGGCGTACCGCAGCTTAATATCATTGGTTCGGCCACGCACACCCACACTGCACCGCGTTACGGTGATATTGTCCCCAGAGAGTATTGGCACAAAAGCTATAAATCGCCTTTGAATATCGGCAGAGGTATCAACGGTATTGATATAGAAGAAGTGCGTAAAAAGCACCCGGATCTGGTTGATTCGAAAGATTATTTCTTTTTTCTGGTCGATAAAATCTCTGATTGTGCCATTAGAGCCTGGCAAAACCGCCAACCGGGAAAAATCGCTTACGGCATGGGCGAAGCCGCTGTCGGCGAATGTCGCCGGATCGTGTTGAACGGCGAAGGCGGTGTGATGTATGCCGATGAAGCATTGGAAAATGTCAGTCACGCCGAAGGTCATGTTGACCACTCGCTGAACATCATGGCAACTTATCTGCCCAACGGCAAACTTACCGGGTTGATTATCAATATAGCGTGCCCGGCACAGGTAAATGAAGCTCAAAGCTTTATTTCCAGCGACTACTGGCACTATGTTCGGGAAGGTGTTGCAAAACTTTACGGAAACGATGTGGTGATTCTGCCGCAATGTTCTGCCGCCGGTGACCAATCTCCGCATAAGATAATGAACCGCAAAGCCGATGCCAGAATGATGCAGTTGCGCAGTCAGCTCAAAGAGCCGGTGGCGGATTGGACATGGAGTTCGCGGGCATTCAATAAGGCATATAACGAAGCGCGCTGCCAGGAAATATCCCGCCGCATTATGACTTCGCTTACTGAAGTATTGAAAGTTATCGAACCAACTGCCGATGCCGCTCCGGTGGTAAAACACACCGTCCGCGATCTGGCATTGCAGCCGCGATTGATCACTGAATCTGAATACGCAGAAGCCCTTGCCAATGTCAAAAAGATCGAAAGCGAAATGGCAAAAAACAACAGCAAAGAATATAATGTGGCACTTAACCGCAACAAAGGTGTGGTCAACCGCTACAATACCCAGGCAAAAGAAGTTTTCCGGGAACTGCATGTAATACGCATGGGCGGAGTGGCTTTTGCCACCAACACTTTTGAGCTTTATCTGGATTACGGCGACCGGATCAAAGGGGCAAGCAAAGCTGATCAGACCTTTCTCGTGCAGCTGGCTTCGGCAGAGAGCGGCACTTATCTCCCCAGCCGCCGCTCCGGCACCACCGGTTACGGCAATACGCCCCAGAGCTGTATTGTTACGCCCGAAGCCGGCGATACGATCGTTAAAGAATCTGTCAAAGAAATAAACAGGATGTTTGAATGATGTTTTTACGCGGTATGACAACGATTTTACTGATGACAACTGCATTGGTTCTGCCGGGCAAAGAGTTGAAAGTTTTGATGATCGGCAACAGTTTTTCGCGGAGCGTTTACAGCTATCTGCCGCAGTTGGTCAATGAAGAAAAAACGCACAAATTAGTGCTGACCAGTGCCTATATCGGCGACTGTGCCTTACAGCAGCATTACGAAAATATTGTAAAAGCCGAAAAAGATCCGGATTTCAAACCTTACAAGATGAGTGTGTGGAAGTCGCAGGAAAATCCCGTCGGCACCAGGAAAAGTACGGATTTTTCCGGCAATGTCAATGAGTTGCTCAAAGGCAATCAGTACGATATAATCACTATCCAGCAGCGGAGCGTGGCAAGTGTGGATCATGCCACTTACGAGCCGTATACCACTGAAATTATCAAATATATCAGAAAACACCAGAAAAATGCTGAAATCGTTATTCAGCAAACCTGGTCATATCACGCCCAATCCCGCTCGTTTGCCAGATGGAAAATCAGTCAGAAAGATATGTATACCCGCCTCCGCAACGCTTATAAAACTTCCTCGAAAAAACATAATTTGCGGGTCATACCCATGGGCGATGCGGTGGAATTTTTCCGGGAAAACACTCCGAAAAAATATAAATCACCCGATTCCGGAAAAGTTTATAAAGAGCCGGAACTGCCATCTTTTGCCGGTGAAGTAGTGGGGTATCCGGAATGGCGGAGCGGCCGGAAAGATGGAAAACTCTATCGCTATATACACTTTGACTATGTGCATTTGAACGATCATGGCGAATATATGCAAGCAGTGTGCTGGTACAGTTTCCTCTTTAATGAAAATGCGGAAAAAGTTGCATTTGTCCCCGAAAGTATAAAAGCTGAAGATGCAGCATTTTTGAAAAAATGTGCCGCCGAAGCAATCAGAAATTACAAACAAGCAAAGTGATTTTATAAAACAAAAAAGGAGGTGTTTTTATGACAAAAGAATACCCGCACGGCGACCGCTCCTGGTGGCAGCGAGAGCGGTTCGGCATGTTCATCCATTGGGGAGTTTACAGCGTCCCCGGACGGGGCGAATGGATGCAGACCATCGAAAAGATCCCGACTGAAGAATATGCCGAACGCTATGTTGAAAACTTTGAGCCCGACCGTTTTGAGCCAGCGAAGTGGGCAAAACTTGCCAAAGCCGCCGGCATGAAGTATGTGGTGTTTACTGCCAAACACCATGACGGCTTCTGTATGTGGGACAGTAAATATACCGATTACAAGGTAAAATATGATTACATGCGTGATATTCTTGACGCATTCCGTGCCGAAGGTATCCGCACCGGGCTTTATTATTCGCTGTTGGACTGGCACCACGACCAGTTTACCATCGACCATAACCACCCGCTGCGCGACCACGACTGGGCGGAACTCAACAAAACACGCAATCAGCACAAATACTGCGAATATATGCGTAATCAGGTAACGGAACTTTTGACAGAATACGGTCAGATCGATGTTATGTGGTTTGATTACACTTACGACATACCCGGCGGTAAATATCCGGAAGAATGGGAAGCTGAAGAGCTTTTGGCACATGTGCGTAAACTTGCCCCCGATATTCTGATCGATGATCGGCTGGGGTTGCCCGGTTCCGGCGATTTTATCAGCCCCGAACAGTATGTGCCGCGCGATGGGATGCGTGATCCGGCGGGCAATCTGCTGCCGTGGGAAGGCTGTCAGACCTTTTCCGGCTTGTGGGGATATGCCAGAGATGAATCCACCTGGAAGACTCCGCACCAGCTTATTACCATGCTCGTCGGTCATGTTGCACGCGGCGGCAATCTCCTCTTGAATGTAGGTCCCGATCCCCGGGGCAGATTTGATAAACGGGCAGTCAAAGCTCTTGAAAGCATTGCCGAGTGGATGGATGACCACTCCGATGCTATCTACAACTGCACCATAGCTCCGTCGGAATATAAAGAACCGGAAAACTGTATGTACACATACAATCCGGAAAAGAACCGGTTGTATTTGCACATTTTCAGTTATCCGGTAAAGTTTATTTTCCTGCCCGGTTTGCATGGCAAAGTAAAGTTTGCCCGGTTCCTGAACGACCACAGCGAAATAAAGATGATGCCGCCCCCGGCAGCACACGGCAATATGGAACCGTGTGTTCCGGCTGATACCATGATCCTGGAGCTGCCGCCGGTAGCTCCCGATACCACTGTGCCTGTAATTGAGTTGATTCTTAAATAAACATAATGAAAGGGGATTTATTATGAAAAAGTCAACAAAAAAATTCACGCTGATCGAACTTCTGGTCGTAATCGCCATCATCGCCATATTGGCGGCAATGCTCCTGCCGGCACTCTCTGCAGCACGGGAGCGTGCAAGAGCAGCTACATGTTTAAGCAATATGAAACAAATATCGCTGGGATATATATCTTATGCCAATGATAATAAAGAGTATATGCTGCTTACCGCCGGAAGCGGAGCGGGCACCTACACTCTGGTACATCATCTGCGCAGTGATTATCTGGGGTATGATTATCCGTGCCGGGCACCGCAAGTTATGGTCTGCCCCAGTGCTTTTGAGCAGATCGTGGAAAGTACTTTCAAATGTAAAGTGGATGTTAAATTAACCGGCGGCAACGACACTCCCGGCAAATGGTTTGCATTTACCTGGGCGTACCGGGCAAATATCGACAGCGGCTACAAAAGCAGCGATAATTGGGCAAGAAGCCGCACCTTGGGACAAATGGTCAATCCCTCCGATTATATTACCGTAGGTGAACGCGGCGAAAATGTGCAGTCAAACTTTTCATGGGTTTCAAGCAAAAACACGTTTATTGCGTTAGAAACTCATGGTGAAGGTACCTCAGTAGCACACGGCGACGGATCGGCAGAAATGATGCGGATCAAAGCCAGTCAGCGCGGTCATGCTGATTTCAATAAATATTTTTATATCAACGGCGAATCATTTGTTATGGATGGTAAACAGTATCATTGATCAATAATCAAAAATAATTTTATAAAACATGGAGTATACAACTATGAAAAAGATTCTGTTTCTTACTGCTCTTTCGATTATGTCGGCGGCATTCGCCAATGATTACGCAACCTTTATGAAGGAAGCCAACGAAGCGGCAAAAGCCAAAGATATTGCCGCGGCAACCGCCAAATACACTCAAGCCTACAATGCTGCTGCCGACAGCAAGCAGAAATACAGCAATGTTATGAAACATGCCGAATTTCTGCGGGATATGAAAAAAATACAGGAAATGACCGAGCTTCTTGAAACCGAACTGCGTAAAGATCTGTATAACAATGCAATGCGGCAGCATATGCTCTGGCTGCAAGCCACGCCTTTTATGTGGGATAAAGTAAAATACGAGTATGCATTGGATAAACTCAATATGGCTCTGGCAATGGATGGAGCTTCCAAGTCAAGTATCCTCTACGGCAAAATCGCTCATTATGCTGCCATGATCCACTCTTATCATAAAAAAGATTATGCAACGGTCATAACTTTGCTGGAACCTCTGACCAAATTGCAGAAATCCAGTTACATGCTGTATCAGCTCTATCCCATGATTGCCAATGCGTATCTCCAGCTGGGCAAAAAAGAAGAAGCGTTGAAAAACTATCAGCAGGCACTTATCCATACTAAAAAAATGAATAAAAAGACTGATAAAATCGAACAGAAAATCAAGGAACTTTCCAGTGAAAAATAAGTTTTTATTGCTTGCGGCGGCTCTGTTTGCCGCATTTACAGTTGCCAGTGCAGAGCTTAAAATTGCCGAAAACGGCAAAGCCTGTGCCGGGATATTGATCCCGGAAAACGCCAAACCCATTGTAAAAATGGCGGCACAGGAATTGACTGATTATCTCAAGAAGATCACCGGAGCAGAATTCAAATATGGTACTGTCAGCGATCACAAGGTAAATTTCAAGCTCGGTTTCGGCAATCCGGAAGGTTTGGATAAGGAAGAATTCATTATCAGAACCAATGGCAACGATATTGAAATCTATGGACACGATACCGCCGGAAAAGTCGATATATTCATGTACTACTATTACACCAGCGAAAAAGGCACCTTAATGGGGGTATATCACTTCCTTGAACAGCTCGGTGTCAGATGGCCCACTCCGGCATTTGAACATATTCCGGAATGTAAAACACTGGTCGTCAGAGATATGAATATAAAATTCAAGCCCTATTTCAGCGACCGGCATGTCGGCAGTTTTGCTTACAGCGAACCAGGCATTCACCCCGACGGGACTCAATATTTCAAAAGCAATAAAGATGCCATGATGTGGTTTATGCGTATTGGCGAATCTCCCCGCCATGTGGTGCATGGTTCGCACTCGGAACGCGGATTGGGGTTGTTCCGCGATAAAAAGTGGCAATCTGACCCCAAACGGCTTCAGCTCACAAAGAATGGTAAACGCAACCGCAATTATTCCTGCTGGACCAATCCGGATGTACGCAAGTTGTGGCTCGATGCAGCAGATGCCTTTTTCAGCGGCAAACGCCCCCAAGCTGCCGGACTCAACCGGGTTTTGGGCGGCGGCGTGATCAACGGCTGGCCTTATCCCTTTATCTGTGCAGATGAATTTATGATCGACCCCATGGATAATGACGGTGTGAACGATGGCAAATGCTACTGCGAAAGCTGTCAGGATTTCCGTAAGAAAAATCCCTGTGCAGATGATACAGAGCTTATTTGGAGCGTAATTATTGAAGTAGCCAAATTTGTGGAGCAAAAGTACCCCGGCAAATACATCAGCACTTTGCGTTATCCGCCCAAACGGCTGGTGCCGCAGCAGAAACTGCCCTCCAATATCCGGGTGCGGCTTTGTGTGAGCGGACCTAAATCTCTGCTGCAAGGCAATGATTTCAAAAACGACAAAGCAACTGTAAAAGTCTGGAAGGGTGTGACCGGCAACAATGTTCCGCTGTGGACATATCACTGCGTAATGCACATGGATTCCATGCCGCACATTGTGGAAACATATCCGCATTTGATCAAAAAATATGTTTCCGAAATGAAAGACTTCATCGCAGGTATGTATATGGAAACCCATGCTTCGACCTTTACGCGTAAACTGCTGGATATGTATATATTCCACCGGCTGATGAAAAATCCCGATATTGATGTGGATAAAGAAATTGATGAGTTTTGCCGCATAACCTACGGCCCCGCCCACAAGGAAGCCAGAGCTTTTTATGCCAAACTCGAAGAACTGTTCGGCGTATTCTGGCACCGTACCGTACCGGCAACTAAAAAGTCCAGTTCTGTAACTCCGTGGAAATATGGTGACAAAGCCATGCAGAAAAAGCTGTGGACTCTGGCATATACTGCCGAAGAAGTTGCCAAGTTGGAAAAACTCGTAAGCTCCATGGAGAAAAAAACTGTCAACACCAAGTATGCCAAACAGGTCATGCTGCTGAAAAAATATATTTTTGAAACGATTTCTTCGCAGCGTCAGATCGCCATGGGCAAAGAGGAAATGCGTAAAAAACTTATTATCAGCGTTCCGCAGATTCCGGCATCTGACAAGTTTCCTACCGCAGAACAATGGGCAAAAGCTCCGGAAAATAATCTGATTCCGGCAGTCCTGTTCTGGGATAAACTCGAAGCAGCCGGCTCTTTCAAACTGCTTGCTGACGGCAAAAAAATGTTTGTCCGAGCTGAAATGCAGGAACCTTTGATGAATAAAACAATTGTTAAAGCCGGTCAGAAAAACGGCAGCCAGAGCATTTGGAAAGATAACTGCATAGAACTCTTTTTTGTGGATATGAAAAACGAAACCATCTGGCAGATCCTGGTCAATGACCGCGGCAACTGGAGCAGCCGTAAAGTCTGCAAAGGCGTAAGCTTCTGGCAGCAGATGCCCGGTTGCGAAATAAAAGTTATCCGCAATAAAACAAGCTGGGAAGTCCAGGCAGCAGTCCCTATGAATGTAATTCTGCCCAACGGCGGAGAATTGCGTTTCAATATGATACGCGACCGCCATGTAACTGGAAAACCGGCAGAATACTCCACGGGTTCGCCGCTGGCGATGTCCGGAGTATGGATGGATCCGAAAAATCTCGGCACCGTTCAGTTTGAAAAATAAGAGATACGTCAAGCCGGGGCTTCATCCCCGGCTTGTTAAACACTTGAAAAAAAACAATTTGCAACAGAAATAAAGAATCATGTTCAATCCTTTCAAAGACCGTTCCATGCCCGGCGAACTGCACTCAAGCAAGATTATCCGCCGCTATGAAAACAATCCCATTCTGACTGCTGAAAATGTACCTTATCCGGCAACTTATGTATTCAATGCCGGTGTGGCACGCTTTAACGGCAAATATTACATCGCCCCGCGGGTGGATTTGCGTAATTGCGACCGCAAGCCCGGAGAACCGGCTATGAAATCCATTCATACCGGATTCGGCGTCAGCAATGACGGGCTCAACTTCAATATATATCCGGAACCGATCCGTGTACACTACAAAGGCGAAATCCTGCCGTGGGTCTGCGATGCCAGACTGACGGTACTGGAAGGTGAACTCTACTTGAGTTTCTGCTTTGAGAATCAGCACAGCGAACGCCCCGGCATTGCCAAATGGCGCGGCGAAGGCGTAGATTTTGATGCCGTATGTGTAGGTGTGCCCCAACAGCGCAATATGATCCTCTGTCCGGAAAAAGTCAACGGTTTATACATGCGCTTTGAGCGGCCGAGCAACCAGTGGGGCGACCCTTTCCACATCTGGTACAGCATGTCACCGGATCTGCGTTACTGGGGGGATTCGGAACTTTTGCTTGGTTGCGAGGATGTGCCTTATGCCACCACCAAGATCGGCGGTGGTGCGCCATGGATCAAAACCGATAAAGGTTACCTGATGATTTTCCACGCCGTAGATGACAACCCGATCCATACCGTTACCATGCCGGACGGAAGAGTCTGGCAGCGGCGTTACACCGCCGGTGCGGCACTTTTCAGTCTGGAAGACCCCACCGAACTTATTGCCATAACCAAAGAGCCGCTGCTGGTTGCCGAAGAACCATACGAAACCGGATGTACGGATAAATTGTGGACAGAGTTCACCGTTTTCCCCTGCGGAGCGGTATTGGAAGATGATCTTGATACTTTGCGTATTTACTACGGTGCCGGTGATTATTCGACCAATCTGGCGTTTACCACTTTGCACGAACTCTGGACGGTTATGACACCTTGCAAGCGTCTTGCCAAGTATGCAACTGTTCCGTTTTGGATCGCTGATTGGAAACACGAGTAAGGTGGCTGCCATGCTTAAAGTAAGATGCCCCATGCAAGGTGAATACCGGAGTATTGAAGTAATAAATACATTCAAATCCCGGCAGATAACCCATGTATTCCATGATATAGATGGCACTCACTCGCTGATCCGCGACTGGGTACCGGTCATGGCTCTGGTCAACGGAGCCGTGGCGCGCTACGGCATGTTTGAAGGCACTGCTAAGGAGATCGCCGAAGCTATTTACCTGCATAGCAGCGAAGATTTTGCCGAAGCAAGAAAGTTCGCCATCGAATCTGCCGGACTTTCGGCTTTGACGCAAATGGAGTGGGCTTTGCGTATGGCAAAAAGGCTGGACAACAGCTCAAGTGAACTCAATGAAAAGATCATCGAAGCCATCTGGCAGGGCAAGGAACGCTTTGCCAATGAATCGGAAACTCCTGAAGAGCAAGCACAGCTCAATCTTCAGGCCAGCAAACTATTCAAAGCCTACGAAATACTGCTTTTGCAGATGAGCCGCAATAAAAATCTGGCAGATGCTAAAAATGCCCCCGGAAAATGGCAAGTTCCCGGCAGTATGGATTTTATGGAATTCCTGCACCGGCACGGAGTTAAAAACTACTTTGTGACCGGTGCCGTGGTGGAATATGATGAACACGGTCATGCCAACGGTTTTATGGCCGAAGAGGTCGAAACTCTCGGTTACAAGATCGGCAACGGCGGAGTGATCGACGGCTTTTACGGCTCGGCATGGGATAAAAAAGAACCCAAAAACGAAATCATGCAGAAGTTGTGCCAAAAATTGGATATCAAGCCGGAAAATCTGCTGATCGTAGGTGATGGGCGCAGCGAGATCGCTGCCGCCGTAGAGCTGGGAGCTGTTGCAATCAGCCGGCTCGATAAAGCTGCGTTGCGGGCAAGAGAAATCCACCGGCAGATCGGTACCGGTTTGATCGTGGAAGATTACAGCGAAATAAAAAATATTTTTGCCGAATCGTGAAAATAAGGTAAATAATTTCAGGAAAAGCAGTAAAAAATGATTTTCAGTAAAGAAAAGAAGTATGAGTGCGGCAGTTTGCGTTATTCCATGCTGCAAGTTGTTGGTGTATTCTTCTGGACACTTTGGGGGGCAATGGCTTTTACGGTAATCACACTCTGTTTTACCGGAGCCACGCCATTTCTTTTCCGCAACAGCGGTTTGAGCGATACATTTATTGCAGTGGTACTGGGAACAGTCGTTTCGTTGATGAACACGGTCATGAATCCTGTTTTAAGTACCATTTCTGACCGCTGCCGGTCAAAGCTGGGCAGACGCATACCGTTTATACTTTATACCGCGCTGCCGACGGCATTGCTTATGGCGGCAATGCCGTTTTACAGTTATCTTTTGCCGTATCTGCCGTCAACTCTGCTCGGCGGCAGTATGCAGGGATGGCTGTTGGGTTTCGGAGCAATCATCTGCAACTTTTTCTGGCTGTTTGTCGGGATCCTTTTCTATTACCTGATACCGGATGTGGTACCGGATAAATTCATCGGGCGTTATTTTGGCATGTACCGTCTGGCAGGAGCTCTTGCCGGAGTATTCTGGGGCAAATACCTCTTTCCGTATGTGGAAAGTCACCCGCAGATCGTCTATCCGGCAGCGGCAGCTCTTTATCTGATAATTATTCTGCTGATGTGTTATTTCGTAAAAGAGGGCTTCTACCCGCCGGTGGAAAAATCTGATATTCAAACCAAGTGGTATATCAGAGTAAAAAACAATGTACAACTCTATTTCAAAGAGTGTTACAGCCAGAAATATTACCTTTTGTTTTACACGGCAATTCTGGCATTTGCGTTGAGCGGATGCGTGAATATGTTCCACAACTTTTTCTACCGCTACGGCTGCAATATGACTATGGAAGTAATCGGCGAACTCAATGTATGGATAAGTATTGTAACGATCATAGCGTGTTTTCTCTCCGGTTTTCTGGTGGATATTATGGGCGGGTTCCGGACATCATTATTGGCACTTGCTTTGACTGCAATGCTCTATGTGCTGGGCGGTATATTCATCAAAGATTATACCAGTGCATTAGTTTGGCGCATACCGCTGGCAATAACCTTCGGGTTATACGCAGTTGCCAACGGCCGGATGCTGGTGGAAGTTTATCCGCGCAGTAAATTCGGCATGATCGCCTCGGGCTGCAATCTTTTGTGTGCGCTTTTTGTCGGCTTGATAAATTTTCCGATCGGAAAATTCAGCGAATTTTTGAAAAACGCCACGCCGGAAACAACTTTGATGCTTGGCAAATGGAATCTGATGCCGTATCTGCACGGCTACCGTTTTGTGAATTACTGGTCGGCATTGTGTATATTTACTTCAATGCTGATACTGCTGTATTTTTATATATTTCTCCAGAAGAAGCGCACGACCAAGGCTTTTGATATGTAATACTGCTTGCTGCTGAGCAAGATCAAGCAAGCAGTATATATGTTATTGCAAAATCACTTATCTGTTGGTCTCAAGCGGTTGGATATTCCGTCTTTATTTACTTCGCTGACGGTCACTTGCAGCTACAGAGTTGTGTTATACAGATTTGTGGGAGTTTCAACATGCACATATGGCATTTGACGGAGAGCAGGCGGAAAAGTTAGTAAACGGCTTGTGGATGGGTGCAGGACCTGATGTAGTCTGCGATTTGTTATGTAAGCAGGCACAGTATGAAGCACAGTATCATTCGATGTTATACTCAGCTCCGGCAATTCATAATATTATCAAGGTAAAGTACCATTATGAGCAGGAAAATCGCAATCAATAACTGTACCAACAAGGATAGCACCGTTTTTGCAGACGCTGCTAAGTCAAATCCCTGCTGAGCAGCGAACAGGATATGTGTTGCCTGAATTTGCCGAAAAATATCTTTCCGGGGCATATTCTCAACTATCCCGGCGAGTTTCCAAACATTTTCAGCAGTGCGGCATTGAAACTCTTCGTCCCGGTACTGGCAGCAAAGACAAAATTACTGGTAACAGCAAAAAACAATCAGCCACCACCCCCCGTGCAGTTGTAGAAATAGGCTTTCACTCATTACGCTACAGCTATATAAGTCATAATGCTGAAGCTGGAACGCCAGCAGCGATTATCCAGCGCAATGCCGGACACGCTAATCCGGCAATGACCGAGCATTATACACGAATCAGTGACGAAGCAGCTGTACGCTATGCTTCAGTATTAAGATTACCGGCTGATAAAAATCCTATTGACGGAGAAGATTGCCTTGAACGAAAACGACTGCACGATTTGATAGACACTCTTGATCCTGCCGCAGTCCGTAAATTATTACGCGAGATTATGAATAGTGTAGAAAATGAAAAATAAAATTCTAAAGTAGGACATAGGCCCTTGGGGGGGACATTAAATATCAAAAATGATGACTTTCAGCTTGACTTTTATTTCGGATTTGTATATATTACAGAGTAGTTTGTGTTTACTATATAGTTGTAATCACTACTGTCCGGTAAAAATTACCGGACAGTAGTGACAATGTAAGGATAATCATAATGGGTAGAATAGCGGGGTTTTGCCGATGAAAGATGATTTGCTGCATCTTCGTATGCTATACCCCTGTATTTGCCGAAAGAGTTTGGTTTTCCAACTTCAAATTCATCACAACTGATATTTACAATTCTATCGTCATAATAACTTGCTTTTGCTTGAAACTCTACATTCTCGGGGAGATGATAACAGTTTTCCTGAAATGATTTTTTAGCAAATCGGATAAAAGCCGGGAAGCGTTTGTTGGTGCAATTAGCTTCAATCAGTAAAGCAGCTTTAGCTTCCAAGCAAATCTCATCGCGTTTTGCCTGACCTTCCGGAATGTCATCGATCCACTGAAAATTTGCAAAAAGCTCTTTCAATTCATCAAAAGTAATTGCCATATTCCAATCTCCAACAAGATTTTATCTCTTCTATGAAGCATTTGTTATTACAAATATGCGGCATCGTATGCTGTATTACATTATGTCTTATCTGTAAAATTATTGTTAATTTTAATCTGTTACCTCATCCAAGCTTCAGATGGAATCGCTTTTATCGTAACGGGTTATTCATTTGCCGTTGGTAAAATCCAGAAATGCCACCAAATGGGATCCATAGCGATTGATTGCTACAAAAGCTCCGTCACATTCTTCCAGGATGCTGTATTCTCAGCTCTGTATTTACCAGAATATCTTCCGGTTGTTTTTCGAGTGGAAAAATAAAAAAACGGATTTTGCCCCCTCACCGAAAGTCATGTCTGAATCTCTGTATACACTGCCTCCGCTCCCCAAATTTAATACCGGATATCTGGCGGAACTGGATCATAACGCGGATGTTCAACATTCGCAATACGCAAACCGCCTGTACGGTAAACTCCTGCCGGTGAATCACATTCCATTTTCAACACAGGTGCAAGGCGTCCCTGAAGTTCATCAGAAAGGTCGATTTTCAGTTTGCTGCCATTCTGAACAAATGGAAAAAATTTTCCGGGATATTTCAGCTCTGAATTTTTTTTGATCATGAATGTTCAAATGTAATATAATTTTATCAATTTCCCCTCAACGCAAGAGTGATTTTGTATGATGTTGCCTTACTTATTTTATTTCGATTTTCAGAACATCATTTCTTTGCAGGCTGTTGTGTCTTATTCTGATTTCATCCTGCCGGAGCAGTTCATAACCCCAATGGGTGATGAATTCAGCATTGCTGTTATCACGCAATAAAGTTACTTTAGTAACTTTGCCATTTAATTGCGGCAATATTATATCGCCCATGGGCGGTATGGCTACATAAGCGTAAACAGTTTTTTCTTTTTGCGTATAATACAAGCCATAGGGCGGCGTGTATTCAGACTTGCCGCAGCCGGTGATCGCTTCGCCGTTGACTTTGAACCATTGAGCCAACTCCTGAAGTATTTTTACGGTCTGACAAGTCAACCTGCCGTCGGGCTGCGGGCCTGCATTCAACAGTAAATTGCCGTTTTGCGAAACACACCCGAACAAACCGCCGCATATTGCAGCAACATCTTTATAAGCATTATCATTCTTATTATATCCCCAGCTGGAATTCATGGTCGCACAGGATTCCCATATCACCGGACGGCCTTTTACCGTGGGGGCTTGATTCATTACAGTTATTTCCGGAGTGTAATAATCAAAATCGCAAACATTCTCTTTGCTGAACGACAACCGGTCATTTACAATTATCTCCGGCTGATGTTTGTAAATCATTTTCAGCAGACGGTTCCGGTCAAAGTAATCGGTATTATCTTTGTATTTGCTGGTGTAATCAAAAAAGAGCAGATCAATTTTGCCGTATTCGGTCATAAGCTGCTCTACATTGTTGTAAAGATAATCCAGAAAATCCCGGTATTCTTCAGCGGTCGGCGTGTGGAGCTCTTTTTTGTGATAGCCTTCCGGACTTTCCCAGTCCGCATATCCCGGGTGCGTCCAATCCGGTAAGGAGTGATAAAAGCCGATCTTCAAACCGGCGGCGCGGAATGCTTCCACCAACATTCCGGTAACATCCTTGCCATAGGGCGTATTGGTGACTTTGTAATCGGTATAATGGCTGTCAAACATGCAAAAGCCGTCGTGATGTTTGGTGGTGAAAACCACATATTTCATACCGGCATTTTTTGCCAGAACCGCCCATTCTTCCGGATCAAAATTCACCGGATCGAATTTTTGAACTAACGCTTCGTATTCCCCCGGCTGCCACACATCATTGGCGTAAGTCCATTCGCCACGCCCCGGGACAGCATAGATCCCCCAATGAATAAACATGCCGAATCTGGCATTTGTAAACCAATCTGTACGCACTTTTACATTCCTTGAGTTAATCCGTGAAAATCACCCGGTCGACATATATGGCATCGGCTTTTTTACTGCCGGGTACATAGGATGATCCTTCCAGTTTTATGGAAATATAAATATTGTATTCCGCATCCGGATTTTTGGGGTCATACATTGCCTGCGGTATCCGCAGCGGCATTTGTTTGCTTTCGTGCACATAAAGCGTGCAAAGCTCTTTGACCTTGCTTTTGCCTACATGATACCAATGGTATTTTTCATCGGTAAACATCTTTTTGCGGTCGATTTTACGGCACAAAAGGTCTTTATCTGTTACTGTATCGGTCAAGCCGATCACCAGTTCCTTACTATGATACTTGGCAGGAAGTTTTTTCTGTATAACAAAAATCCCGTCAAAACGCATTGCTTTGCCTGCGGCGGCTGCCGGGTCATTGACCCAGTTGCTTGTCCAGGCTTTGTTGCGGATCTTGTACCACGGGAAGTCCCAGACCTTTTTACCGGCAAACTGTTCCGGGATCGGCAAACCCGCCAGCTCGCAGCTGAATTTATCATCCAGCCACTTGACTATGGCGGGGTGACTGGATTGCTGATTCATCGCCAGCAAAGCATTTTTTTCGTTTTTATAAAGCCGGGTGATCACCTTGTTGCGGTCGATCTCAAGCTTCAGCCGCCGTTCAAGGAAGAGCATGGTATCGTCAAAGGGAACCCGTTCCCGGCCGATGTGCTGCAAAAAGACCGGTTCATTTGCCACGGCTTGCTCGGCAAGCTCAAAAATGCGGTCGGCTTTCAGCAGAAAATCTTTGGTTATATATGCTGCATTGAACCCCACCAGCCCCGGTCTGCCCGGTTCTTTTTCCTGCCCGGCAACGATCATATCGAGTATCTGCTGCATATATTTGCCGCCTTTGCCGTAATAGTGGGTCATAAAGTCGGCAATAACGGCTTTTTCGTCCAAAGTCGGATCGATCAGAAGTTTACTGCCAAGATAATGAGCCAATTCGCTGAAATTGGGCAGTGCAAGCCGGGTGTAACCGAACTGATTTTCTGCCATATACATACGGCAGTTGTTTTCGGCATAGACCCGGATATTGCGGGGCAAGGCCCCGACCATGGTAGCCGGGAAAAGCACTTCGGGGTAATAGAGTTTCCAGTAATCCCAGAAGCGGATCATTGCCCCGGATTTTCCCCAGCCTTTCAGAGCCTCCACCGTTTCGCGGTTGTTGGGGTGGTCAAGATCGTGGTAGACATCACGCCGGAAATGGCCGGGGCGGTAAAATTCGCTGCCCAGCACTGCCAGCTGAACCATTACATTTTTTTCCGCCTTGACCACTTTGGGCGGTGCCTGCGAAAAGTTATAGGCAAAAAATTGCACGATCATGCCCGGATAGAGTTTGTCGATCCGCCGGGCAATGTCGTTGGTGAACTCCAGCACCAGATCGGAGTAACTGTTCTGATACTTTTTGACTGCTTCCATACAGTTGGGGCAGTAACAGGCATCGCCGTTGTCGTTGGCAGATACATCTATAAATACCGGATAAGGCATCTCGGGGTAATTTTTCCGTTGAAACTCCCGGTCACGCTCAATGACTTCCACCATCTTTTTGACCACCAGATCCCGCCCCGGCATGTAGGTAAAGCAGAGATTTCCGGGACCGTTGGGGCCCAGCGGATATTGGCGTTTGCCATCTTTATCCATAGAAAAATATTCCGGTTTGTCTTTGGGAAAATCCTCTGTATAAAGGTAATAAGTGTGGCATTGCCGCTGCTCCACAAAGCGGGGGAACCAGCCGTATTCCGGAGCTATATAAAAAGCATTATACTGCCGGTGTGCCTGAAAGGGGCGGTTGGGCGACCAGCCGTAATAAGAACCGGGAGAGATCTTGCGGCCGAAAAAGAACGGCTTGACTTTACGGGTGAATTTCCCGGGCAGGATAATGGATTTTTTCTGCGGTATATGCGTGTAATTTACCGAGAGAAAACGGCACCCCAGCACATCTTCGATAAAGCAATATGCACCAAACAGCACCCCTTGAGGCAAACCGCCGGTGATGGCAACTTTACTGCCGTTGATTTCAATGCGGTATTCTTCTGTATCCAACGCCGGATCGCCCTTGATGGTTATGACTTTTTCGCTGCCGGAATCAGTATGGATGGTTTTAAGTTTGAGTTTGCAGATTTTTTCAATATATGCAGTTATTTCAGCGGCTGACTGTTTTTCAGTTGGAGCGGCTTTTTCCGGAATAAATATCTGCCACGAGCTATCGATCACCGCCGCCGGTAGGGTAACTGCCGCAGTTGTAAGTACCACTAAAAGTAATCTTGAAAACATAAAATAAATCTCCTCTGCCGGAATTAAAAATTCTTATACAGCCGTTCCGCCGGAACAGTTTTGGCAATTTCCTCAAAGCGGGCTTGAGCCTTGGATAAATCATCAAAGATCCACTCGCAGCAAGTGGGGTCGTCCCAATCGCCCAGGTCAAATATCTGATACAGCCCTGCCAGATCGTAAATACGCTGCGTCCAGCCCAGACAGTGCTGACAATATTTGCTGCACACCCCGGCATCGTTGTCGATAGCTTTGGATAAGCTGGGGCAACGGGTCATTTTCATAATCAGCTCGTTGTCTTCAAAAATTATATCCATCTGGCAATTTTCTTCATGGCGTATCTTCAAATAATAGTCGTAAACGCCTTGCAAGCCGCCCTCTTTGAATTGCTGCAAACAGAAGAATTCCTGATTTTTGGCGATCCGGGCAAAATATTCATCCAGCTCGCCTTTTTCGTCCAGAAACTTGAAAACTTCGTTGTAAAAACGCACAAAGTGGTCGCTGGGGATCATTTTTTCACCACCTTCCGGAAAGTTTGTATGCAATGGCCCGGCGCAACGATCTCAAGTTCCGCCTGCCACGGAGTATCTTCGCACATACCATTATTCACCTCGCTGGTCTGTAAACAGCTGTACGGCGAAATTGCCTGCCCGATTTTACGCAAATGCTTATGGGCGGGGCACTCGAATACTTCAAAAACGATTTTGTCTTCTTCCACCGTCAGCTGATATTTGCCCTGTTCACGCATAAAAAACCAGTTGAGATGCTCCACCAATTCTGACGCATCGCCGGAGGCAAGTTTATCGTGAATGGATTTATAGACCCGTCTGCCGGTGCGGCGGAGGATCATTTTCAGAGCATCCACGCCGTATTTTCCGGCAATGTAATCCAATGTCATATTAGTTGAACTGTGGAAGTCTTTGTGCAATTCGTTATCTTCCTGATAGCGGAGCATAAGTTTATTCCTTGCAGATAAATACTGACCGGAGTTCGTCCGGTCAGTATGCATTTCAAAGCAGATATTCTTTTTCCCGTTCCAATGCCGCTTTGATTGTGGGCAGGTAGGATTTATCGAGGTGATAATTGCACAAACAGTAGTTGCTGCTGAAAACTCCCAGTTCGACCATGAGCTGTTTTTGTCCGGCAAGCCAGCAAGTGATATTTTTGCCGCCGAAAATATCGAACATCAGAGTGTTCATCCGTTCCTGCAAGGCTTTGGCTTCATCGACTTTTCCGGCTTTGGCAAGTTCAAAAATATCTTTTGCCATTCTGCCGTTAAAACAGCCGCCGCCAATGGTCATGCCGTTGTACCCGGCAAGTGCCGCACCGACACAATCAAACTCGTTGCCGCTGTAAGCAAAAAAATGTTTACGGTTTTTTACGGCATCTCTTGCTGCAAGCAATACGGCTGTATCGTGCTCTTTACAGGCTGAATCTTTGAGCATTATGATATTTTCCATCTCCGAAAGCCGGGCGATGGTTTCGGCTTGCATATTTACCGGAGCTGCCGCCCCACGGTGATAAATACCCATGGCAATAGGCGAAGCCTTGGCAGTCTGACTGTAAAGATCATACAGATAATCCTGATCGTAATTGATCGCCACATTAGGCGGTGCTATAACTGCCATATCGATCCCGGCATCCACACCCCGTTTCAGGTTATCCAGCAAACGCGGCACGCTGTTGTCGGTTATCTGCATGGCTACTTTCATGCGTCCGGCGGCGGCTTCCACGGTCAGTTTTGCCAGTTCGGCAGTCACGCTGTCGCTCAAATAAGCACCTTCGCCGCATGTTCCGGCAATAAATACGCCCTTGATCCCCAGTTTGGCGTGGTGATCGGCAAGTTTGAAAATCGCCTCACGGTCAAGTTTGCCCTCGCTGGTAAAAGGCGTGGGGGCAGCCGACCAGACCGTACTCATAAAATCTGTATCAAACATAAAAATACCTTATTTGAGAATACCAAGTTTAATCAATTCTGATTTGAATGTTTCCATTTCCGCATCGTTAAGATTGCGGTAAGGAGCCCGGCGGTAACGCGTACCGAACCCGAAAAGTTCCATGGTCGCTTTGATCCCGGCATCGAAACTGCCCGGCTGTTTGAGGATCAAATCAAAGTACGGCATATCATAATTACGCACGATCGACTGCATCGTTTCCAGATCACGGGCCTGACACGCAGAATCAAACTGCCAGGTTATATCCGGCCGGAACATGCCCAGTGTGGAAAGAAATCCGCAGGCACCATAAGGCATGATATTGAGGTAGTTCTGCTTTTGACCGCCGGAAAAGACCGCATATTCGCCGCCGAATTCCAACGCCATGCGGCGGGAAATATTGTTGCACACATCGTCTTTGATCGCCATGACTTTATCGGTCCGCTCAAAGAGTTTTTTGTAAAGAGCTATCGTGGCATCCGGCGTGGCACAATGCGGATAAATCAGCATCAGCGGTATGATTTTGGCACATGCTTCGTAGAAATCCACCAGATTATCTCCGGAAACCGAGCCACCCCAGTTGGCAGGAAACGGCAGAAAGAGGTCAGCTCCCGCAGCTTTCATGGCACTTGCCATTTCCAGACTGCGTTTGGTGCTGCTGCCGAACTCGGTAACGCAGACCAAAGCCCGCTTGTTGGTGTATTCCACGCAGAATTTATTGAGTTCGTACATCTCGTCAACAGTCAGGATGTTGTATTGGCTGTTGCCGGGAGTCAGAAAGATCATCTTGAAGTTGTTGGCGATCTGGAAATCGATCATTTTGGCAATGGCATCCTTATCAATGGAGTCATCGCTGACCACAAACGGTGTGGGAATGGAACAAACCGGTCCGGTCAGGGCGGCACGGACTTTTTGCCGTAACTCTTGCATTTTTTTATATTCTCCTTTATTTTTGGAAATCAATCGTTGTTTACATCGTAAGTTTTAAGGTTGAAATCACCGTCACGCAGGTAAATTGTAGTTTGCCCGCTTTTGACATGTTTGCCGCACTCGTCGGCGTATTCTGCCATACTCACCAACCGGGCATGCCCGTCGGCGTAACAGGTTCCGCCGGTGTTGCTGTGGCGGAACTGGGGCTGCCCACCGGCAGCGGTGTTGCTGGTTGGTTTATACCAGACATGCTGTGCCCAACCGGGAGCGATATCACCATTGGCAAAACCGTTGGGGTAGTTATAAGCCGAGTCGCCGCCCATTGCCAAGCCGGATGGGTCGGAAGATTTATCAAATCTTGCCACATTGATTTTAAATTTGTCATCGCCTACGATGCTGAATACTCCGGATTCAAAGTTATTTGCGTCATCACGCATACCATAAGTAAAGTTGTTTACCCGGTAGTGGTCGGGCTGGATGGAGGGGCAGGTAAGCGAAACAGCTCCCGCTGAACTGTCGGCTTTATTGTTGCCTTTCAAACCAAGATAATCCCGGTAAATATAAGTCCAATAATAGTTGGAGGGCTTGGACTGGGAAATCGCCACAGCTCCGTCATGATCTGCAGCATACAAGGTCATCCAAAGTGCCATTTGTTTGAGATTGCCCACGCAGTTATTGGATTTTGCACGCTCCCGGGCTGCTGAAAGTGCGGGCAAAAGCATTGCCGCCAAAATGGCAATGATGGCAATAACAACTAAAAGTTCGATCAGTGTAAATTTTTTCATCCTCATTTTTCCTTCTTTTATTGCTGAATTACATATTCATCTTGACCCCGGCTTTGGTGGCTTCATCCCAATAGTAGAAGTACTGTTTATCTGCCGCCACGCGGTCTTTGGCTTCGCTGGCAAATTCCTCTTTGGTCAAACTGCCGACATGCCCATCTACATAACCCAATGTGGCACGACTGCCGTGACAAAAATAGATCCGGTAATCTGATGAACCGCTGATCCGCCAGTCAAAGACCTGAATGGTTTCGTCCGCACTCCAGCCATCCATATTTTTGGGGCATTTGCGGACTGCATCGGTAATATACGATATTGCAGAGGGGTCTTCGGCTTTATCCGGCAAAAGATAAGTCAGTCTGTTGGTACCATCAGAAGCAGTTTTTATGACTCCAGCAGGGTAAGATGCCGCTTCGCAGGAAACTCCGTAAATATATGAACGGTTGACCCAACCCTGACGACCCAATACCGGACAGGTAAGAAAGTTCAGTTCAGACTTGTTTTTTTTAGTGGTTCCCGGATCTTCAAAATCCATAAATCCGGCAATAAAAGTGTAATAATAGTTGTAATTGCCGCCAATATATGATTGCAGCGGAAGTATACCTTCGTGGGCACTGGAATACATCGCCAAACCCAGCGTTACCTGCTTGATATTTGCTACACAAGATGCGGATTTTGCCCGCTCCCGGGCTGCGGAAAGTGCGGGCAGGAGCATTGCCGCCAAAATAGCGATGATGGCAATTACCACCAAAAGTTCGATAAGAGTAAAGCCCATGGGCTTTACTCCGGCATGCCGGAGTAAATGATCTTTCGTCGTTTTCATCTTTTACGGTTCCTTCACTGGTTTTAAATTATTTGAACAGTTTACGGTGAACTTTGAATACGATTTTTTTGATCGGCTGACTGGTTCCGTCGGTATTGAAACTGGTGATGTGTGCTTCGTTAGGCAAATAGATCGCAAAGCGTTCAGGAGTCAAAGTCAGCTTGAGGTCATCGGAGGCTTCGGAGTAAAAAAGCTGATAATCGGCTTTTTCGTCATATTCAGTTTTGGCGGTCAAGCCTTCCGGGTGGCGGCAGAAATTCACTTCGGAACCAACCAGCAGCGTCTGGATATCGGCGTATTCCTTGTGGATTTCCCACACAGAATCTTTATAATCAAGAGTGGTTTTGCTGTCGAATACCGAGATCTTCAGCCCATCCACCCCAGAATCGTGACTGCCGTTGCTGGTTTCCGGCGTGGCATTTTTTACAAAGTTATAAATTGCTTCTGCCGCCTCCGGCAGCAGTGCCGAGTAATTCAGAAAATTCTCCCACTTATCGTACAACATAACATAGCCTCCTCTTCCGGTTATTTTTATTTAATGATATGGCGTATATCCAAATAAGGCATCACAAATCTGCCGAAACGGTTGACTTCGCTGCGGTTGGCGGCCGCTTTGGCAAACCACTGTCCGCCGCCGTTGAAGGGACGCAGCCCGTCGGCACCATCGGCAGCAAAACGGGCAAAAATACCCATGAGCATAGTGCTTGACATACTCTTGCGGCGGATCTTCACCAGCCCCTTTTCTTCTTCCGGCGTAGGATCGCTGCCGATAATGGTGCACTCCACCCGGGGGAATACTGCCACTTGGCGGGGCGATTTTTTTGCCATTGCCACAAATGGTTTCAAATCAAAGTATTTTTCGTAACCCACATTGTAGATACCTGGCGAAATGATATCCACCAACCCAGCCTGCATAATTTTTTCCACATCCAAACCGTGCTGTAAATATGCTGCGTGGTCAAAGTTGATCGCCAGCTTGATTGCCGGATCCACTGCGTCGATGGCTGCCCGGACTTCTTTAAGATAGTCAAACATTATATCCTGCATGATCTTCTGGTATTTATCGTCAAGAAAGTTTTGCCGGGAAAACTTGCCGTGGCGTTTGATGTATTCGTCGATCAAAGGCTGGTCACAGCCGAAAAATGGCGGATGCCGCAAAAACTCTATGCAGACATGATCCGGCTTGACGGCGGCGATCTCTTTGACGATCCCCAGATAGAAATCCCGCACTTCTTTATACGCATAACTGGGCTGCCGATTTACGCTGCCGTCGCTGCGGCGTTGGAAAAATTGGGGATTATCCAGAAAAAACTGGGAGTTAAGTGAATCGCTTTTCTTCTCATAAAAGGCATTGGCTCGCAGAGTTATGGAATACGCCAAACCCAGCTTGCGGGTGATTTCCCGCTGATAAGTCAAAGGGTTTATACCCTGATCGTGCAGTGCTTTGATGCGTTCTGCCGCCAGCCGATCGCCATTACGCCAGAATTTGACATTGCGCTGCTGACCGATCACCGTAGCAACTTTACTGGGGTAGTTTACCGCCGTGGTACCCACACAAAAATCGTAACAGAAAACATGGTTGGCAGGGTAATTTTTTATACGGTCAGCCAAATGCCCGGCTGTGATATTGCGGACATAAAAATCGCTGTAACCGTCGCTGTGGAGTATTACCGAAGGTTTTATATCCTCGGGGGCATTGTAGATCGCCAGCTCTTCGCTGCTGATGGGCAGCAGCTTGACATTGCCGATGGCAGTATTTTTATCCAAGGCTGTAAAGGTGATTTTGTCGTTGGCCTGAAGTTTGGCGGCAGCGCAATATTCTTCGCCGGTAAGTTCCGGGCGTTTATCGAAGGGGTGCCACACGCTTAAAGAGATATTTTTTTCCACTCCGGGCATAGTCAATTTAAATGTTCCACTGCCCCGCAAAGTGGCGATCAGAGCATATTCTCCATTTTCGGGCACTGTGTATTGCAAAGCAGCATTCGGGGCGGCGGCGGAATAAAGCGTAAGTTTTTCGCCGCCTGCCACAAAGTCGTGAGAGGTGAACTTGTCCGTCCCGGATACCGCTTGCAGAACCATTGCACCTTTTTGTGCTATAAACTCTCTGGTATAGCTCAAAGGTGTATCAATGGATCTTTCGTAAAGAGTCAGCCGGGCGGTCAAAGTCCTGGATGCCCCTTCGGGCAACCGGAACTCTGCAATATTGTCTTTGCCGTCGGCAAGGGAAGAAAAATCCTTTTCCCAAAGGATTTTTTCCTCGCCTTCCAGCTGCAAAACTGCCTTCCCGGCAGTTTTGCTGATATTGCTGATATTGATAATGGCTTTTACAGTATCGCTTGCAGAAAGCGGCAGCGAAAACTTTTTCAGCACCGCTTGCTGCAGCGGAATAAATTTGATGCTGTTTTTGATCCCTTCGCTGCCGGTAACATACAAATTGCCTTTGAACAGCACCGGGTCGATGCGGAAATATTTGCCGTAAAACTTGCCGCTCCAGATGACCCGGGTGCAATAGCGTTTGGCATTTTTGACTTGCTTGACGCTTTGGCTGTTGTCGCCCATGAAGAACTTGACCGTTACGGAGTCCACCGGGACTTTCTGCCACGATTTGCCATCCATACTTGTATAAATATCGCACTTTTTCAGGATGTTGACCTGTTCTTCTATACGCATATTCATATTGAGCCGTACCAGATCCAGCACGATAGCACGGATATTCTGGGCGGATGCCAGTTGGGCTTCTGCAAGGCGGCGGCCTTTGTTCAGCCCCAAAGCCGGCCACCCGGCACGACCGGTACCGAATCTGCCGGAGTAAGCGGGTGCATCCGGTGCCTGCTTGACCAGCAGATCGCAAAATCCCGCCGCCGCCGGAGCAATGGCGTTGGCAAGAATGGCATTATCTGCTGCGGTAAGCGGCTGATATTTGGCGACCAAAGGATCTACCGGAGCAGTTTTGGCATAGACTTTGACATCTTTGACTGCATCGGCAAAACCGAAAACATATCCGTTGCGGGTACGCGGCACATAAAGCTGGAAGTATCTGGCTTCCGGCAAATCACTTATGGTGATATCTTCGCCGGGAACATTTTTCGGACGCATCACCTGAACTTTGCTCACCTTGAAACCGCTTGCCAAAGTAAGTTTTTCCGGGTCGTTGCCGGCAAATATCTGCAAGGCGTCGATGCCGGATTCCGTTTCGGCGTGGGCAACGACCAGTTTGCTTAACTTCAGTTCGATTTTGTCCACTTTGACCGGGCGGTACATATCAATAGCAAGGGCACTGGTGCGGAAGGGAAAAGCCATCCGGTGGGGCTGCGGGATCGACCGGGTGATCTTCGTGTAAATTTTGTCTTTGGCCAGATTTGCAAACAAGCCGATCCGTTGTTCCTGCGAGTCAGCGGCAAAACAGCTGCAAACAGTTACTGCACAAATCATTGCAAAGATCCGTTTCATAAAAATCTCCTTTCGAATTTGTTATGGTTTACTTTTGGATCATATTTTTGTCAGAATATCCCCAGCAAAGTCCGTAGTAGCGTTCTTTGGGTACTTCGGGACCGAAAAAGTGCCAGACTATCATAAAGACCCAGATAAGTATTATACTGGGCAAGGCTTGCCAGGTAAAGCTCAACTCATGGGGCTTGCCGTCGGCTGCAATATTGCTGAAAATGTACCAGATCAATGTGCCGCAACTAAAACCAATGGGTATGGCACTCAAGACCCGCCAGGTAAGGTTCCACTTGCTTGTTTTGGGCTTGATATAAGCTATACCCCAGCACAAAACCGCCGCCGCCACCGGGATCACCACCCACAGCAAACTGATCGGGCCCGCCAGACCAAGTTCCCCGGTCTGGGCAAAAGTATGGGTGCAGCGTTTGCTGCCGGCATACCAGATAAGCATTGAATCCTTGACTCCGTAACCGAATGCCAGCATGCTCCAGAAACTCAAACTGCTGGCCTTGCGGGAGGCAATGGCAAAAAAGTATTGATTGAACCCCACAGAGGCAAAAATAAATCCGAAAATCATTTCCACTTCCACCAGAGTCTGGTTGAAATAACGCAAACTCACCTCTTGCAGCAGAGCAAGAACGATAGCCGCAAAACCCACGATGTAAGTGGCGATCTTGGAAAAACGCACCTGCTGTTTTTCATCAGCTTGCGGCCGCCAGAACCGCAAATAATACTCTTTGAGCCACACCGCCGCATCGCCGTTGAATACACTGGAAAGCGTACTCATTGCCGCCGCCAGAGCCGCCGCCACAAATATCCCCGGGATCAGCGGCGGCAGTTTGGTGCCGATAAAACGGAACAGTGCCAAATCGCCGGTAGTAACAGCCGGATCGGGGTTTTGAGCATAATAACTGAAAATCGCCAGACCGATGAAGTCCAGCAGAAGCACCGTCGGCAAAGTCAGACAGGCACTGGTAAATTGAGCCTTGACCGCCTTTTTCACCGAGCCGGTCGCCATCAGCCGCTGCACGGTCATCTGCCCCACACCGGAACCCAATGCCCCCCAGACTCTTGCCAGCAGCAACGCCCAGAAGTTCAAACGGATATAGGGCCAGAGCGAATAAAACTCTTTTTCAGTAAATCGGGAAAGTCCGTGACCGTTTTCAAAAGCATACTCCACAGCTCCCCATGCTCCGCCTTTGACCAGCATACACAAAGTAAAGACCAAAGCCCCCATGCCGAAGAGCATTACAAAAAACTGGATAAAGTCTGTCCAAACCACCGCTTTCATCCCCCCGGAACCGGTGTAAATGATGCTGATGATGCCGATCACCAGAATAGTTATCCAACAGGGCCATCCGGCGGCGGCTTCAAAAATCTTGCCGGTGGTCAACAGCACTGTTCCGGCGTAGATCATCTGGCTGTAAGTATTGCCGATCGCCCCGATAAGCCGGGCGTATTTATCATAGCGGAACGCCAGATATTCAAAAGGTGTAAAGGCTTCGATCTTAAAAAAGAACTTCGTAAAGATCATTACCGAAACCACCCCGATAAAAGGCATGATCAAACTCAACACGCCCCAATCCAGACCGTGATTATAAATTTCCCCCGGGCCCATTACCAGCGAATAGGTGGAAAAAACCGTCATCAGCATCGACACCGCAACCGGAAAATAAGGCATCTTGCGGCCGCCCAGCAAAAAGTCAGCAGCATCGTTGTTGCGTTTGGAAAAATACCACCCGATCGCCAGCATACTGATAAAATAAACTACGATCACAGCGTAATCCCACCATTGCAGACCAAGTTGGTTCATAAAATAACACCCCATTTGTTGATATTGTTGATTTTTTGTTTCTAAACAAATATAAAACAGAAAAATAACAATTTCAAGGGCAAAAAGTGGCACAAAGCGTGAATAAAATTCAGAATAATAACACTTTTTTAAGATTAGTGTATTTTTAAGAGTTGCAGAATAACAATTTTTTAAGCGATTGCAGAAGTTTTACTCTTCACCGGGCAGATTGCCAAAGTGCTCTTTGTAGCGGCGGCTGAAATAATGCACATAATTCCATCCGCACATAGCAGCGACTTCTTTGACTTGCCAACGGTGTTGACGCAACAGCTGGCGTGCTGCATTAAGCCGGACTTCATTGAGGTATTCAATGGGAGTACAATTCCAACCAGCCCGGAAGACCTGCTGAATGTAGTTGGGACTGAATCTGGTGAGTTCGGCAATTTCTCTGATCGAGAGATCGCTGCGGTAATAATTTTCTCTTATACAGTTGGCAATAACTTCTGCCGGGGTGGGCTGGGTGCTTTTGCCGGTTGCCAGCAGCTGCCGCATGGTAGAAAGTAAAAGTGCCATCAACAACCGGGTGTGTTCCAAATCAGAGTCGGCTGTATTATTGGTTTGAGCAAGTGCGGCCGCCAATTCAGCATAATTCACACCGGGCACCCGCAATTCGGGAGATAACGCTATGGAAATAACATTTTTTTCGCCGCGGATATAGTAAATTTCATCATCACTCAACCGCAAAGTGATATGCCGATGCAAGTCGCAGTTATTCAACCCGTCGTGCAATATCTGAGGAGGTGTAAGACAAATATTTTCTATATCGTTGTAATTTACTATGCCGCGATAAGCTGCAAAGAGCATACGCATTTCAAAAAGTTCATGCATATGTTTATTGGCAGTTTGCCACCCGGAAGATTTACTGCCCTGCCGATCATCGTTTACAGTAAGCACTTTTTCGAGGTCTGGCAAGGTCAATAAACTGTTGCGGATATTTTCCAGACAAGTTATTTCATCAATCATTGAACATCTCCCTGTATCTAATATATACAAGCGATCATGGAAAGTCAAATCAACCGGGGAAAAATCTTTCTCATTTTTCTGTGTGTGTGAAAGCCCCAAAAATCAAATATAAATGCTTCAGGAGCTTTTATCAACCTTGCGGATATTCTCCCGGTATTCCCTTGGAGTTGTGCCAATCTCTTTTTTAAAGACTCTGTTAAAATGCGATAAAGTAGGGAAACCGCTTTTCAATGCGATTTGCACGATCTGTTCCTGACTGTTCTTCAGCCATGCCAGAGCAACTTTCAAACGGTATGAGTTTATATACTCTAAAGGCAGCAATCCGGTATGCCGGACAAAATATTTGCGGAAAGCAGCAATACTCATACTGCACATCTCTGATAACTGCGGTATTGCCAAGGGTTTGTAATAAAAACGCGATATGCAGTTCAATGCCGGATATAAACGGGAAAAATCATCAGAAGAATGAGCGTGGAATATTTCACCGGGCTTTGAAAACTCTCTTAATTTGGTGAATACAGCCCATACGACAGCCCGGATATAAGCTGACGGCTGAAAATCCGGTTTTTCCAGTTCTGCAAACAGTATATGCACCAACTGTACCAGTTCCGGGGCTTTCCGGTATGAAATGACATTGCTGAAGTTTACGCCGGAAAAGTTTGTCGTATCAAATATATTTTCTTCCGGATCGATGTATCCGGCAAGCAGTGCTGCAGGAGCAAGATTCAGAAATTTCCAACAGGAATTTTTGGGCGTTGCATCATTGAGAACATGATATTCGTGCTCATTGATAAACACAATATCGCCGGGACTGCAGGAATATATTTTAGAGCCGATCTGGAACACTCCGCCGGTACCGGAATAACAACAACCGATTTCAAAGCAGTTATGCATATGAGCACAATCTGGCGGCGTGTCAAAGGCAGGCACCGTGATCGGAAAATCCTCCGGCAAGTCGATCGGATCATAGAAAAGTTGTGTTTTTTGCATAGTTTTTTGCTGTTTTTTGCAAAGAATTATCATTTAAGCATAATTATATTATATCACGCAAACAAAAAAATTCAATAATTTTGCCAATGGAGATTTTGCAAATGCTGAAAAATCACACTCTTTATTTTCCCCGGCCGCACCAAGTTGATTTTCAAATAACCGATATTCCAACTCCGGGAGCCGGAGAACTGTTGATAAAAACTTCCCGCACGATGATAAGCACCGGAACAGAGATGACAGCATATTGTGCCGACTATGAACCGAACTCGGTTTGGGAGAAAAATTTTTCCTGTCCATTTTACCCCGGCTATAACAATGTGGGAACTGTGATCGGGGTCGGCGCAGATGTTGACAGCTCCTGGCCGGGTAAACGCGTTGCCACCACCAAACCCCACGCCGCGTATGTAACAGTAACGCCTGGCGGTGCCGACGGACAGGCTTCCGGAGGCAACGGCTGTACCGTTATACCTGATGATGTTTCCGATGATGACGCTGTGTTTTTTACAATTCCACAGATCGTAATGAACGGTGTACGCCTTTCGCAAATAAAATGGGGGGAATGTGCTGTTGTTTTCGGACTTGGCTTGTTAGGGCAGTTTGCGGTCAGATTTCTGCGTGAGTGCGGAGCTTTTCCGGTCATTGGAGTTGATACCGCTCAACACCGGCTTGATCTGCTGGAAAAAGATCCGGCGACAATTCCAGTCAATCCATTGCGTGAAAATGTTCTTGATGTGATCAAACAGCATAATTCTGATCGGGCGGCGGATGTGGTGATCGAACTTACCGGCAATGGTGATCTTATTCCAATGCAGGCCAGATTGCTTCGGCAGCATGGCAGACTGGTTATTTTAAGCAGCCCAAAAAAGCCGGTAATGTTTGACTTTCATGATGATTGTGTCTGGCCATCCATCTCGATCATCGGGGCTCATAACTTTTCACACCCAAATTTTCCGCAGCCGGATAATCCATGGACAAAAGAGCGTCATATGGAAATGTTTTTTGATTTGATAAAATTAAAGCAGCTTGATCTGTCAGCGTTGGTAAGTCAAAAAGTCGATTTCAAAGATGCGGCAATCGCCTACGAAGCTCTCGATCGTAATCGGGGCAACGAAATGGGGGTAATTATTGATTGGAGCCGGGCATGAAGAAAAAAATCGTAATATGCGGCTTTGGTTTTATGGGGCAGACCCACTGTGCCAATATTTTAAAGAATGAAAATGCAGTCATTGCTGCGATCGTCAATACAACCGGTAAAGATGGCATAAAACCGATTTCCGGGAACATAAAAACCGCCTCTATGGATTGGGATTTGCTGAATGATATACCTTTTTTTACAAATCTTTCAGATTGTCTTGACAACTGTGGATTTGATGCAGCGGTGATTGCCACCCCAACCGCAAATCATCTGGCTATGGCAAGCGAGCTTTTGCGGCACAACAAGCATATATTTATTGAAAAACCGCTCTGTGCAACCGCCGAAGAAGCCCGGCAGCTCCTTGCAAATGCTGCAAAAACAAATTGTATATTTCATGTTGGACATTGTTTGAGATTCTTTCCGGAATACCAATATTTAAGTTCTGTTTACCGGAAAAAGCAATATGGTAAATTAAAATATTTAAAACTCGTCCGCCGAACCGGCGTTCCGGTGTGGGGAGCGTGGAAAAATAAAGATACTTCCCTTAAATCAATCACCGGGCCGGTATTTGATCTAAATATCCACGATGTGGACTTTGCCCTGAAACTTTTGGGCAGTCCGGGAAAAATAACCGCTGTTAAAGAAAAGTATTCGGAAAAACTTTTCAGAGCATACTGGGAAAATTCCTCCGGAACTGCGGTCGAGATAGAAGGCGGCTTCGCAGAACAGCCAGCATACCCTTTCCGCAGCGGCTATGCCGCAGTTTTTGAAGAGGCAATTCTGGAATACAACTCACAGGGACAAGGTGCGCCGATTCTTTCCCGCCAAGACAAATCAGAGCCAATATTGTTGTCGGCACAAGATAGCTATATGCAGGAAATCAATGCGTTCATAAAAAATATATGCGGCGAAAAAACAGAATATTGCCCGGTCGAAGAGGCAGCTGAAGCAGTAAAAGTCTGTTATCAGATAATCAACGCTTTATAAAAAGTTATGTTCATAGTTAGATATTGCAAAAGTGATTGTGGCGGATTTTTGTTTGTGAGAAGAAATGCCTTTACCAAGCCGATAGAATCTGCTTTTCGTTTCAGGGCTGTTGAGGGATTGACAGCCGTTATTCTTCGCCGGGCAGATTGCCAAAATGTTCTTTGTAGCGGCGGCAGAAGTAATGCACATAGTTCCAGCCGCACATAGCGGCGACCTCTTTTACCTGCCAGCGGTGTTGACGCAACAACTGGCGTGCCGCATTGAGCCGTACTTCGTTAAGGTACTCTATGGGCGTACAGTTCCACCCCGCCCGGAAAACCTGTTGTATGTAGTTGGGCAAAAAGCGGGTGATTTCCGCAATTTCCCGGATGGAGAGATCGCTGCGGTAATAATTTTCTCTTATACAGTTGGCAATAACTTCTGCCGGGGTGGGCTGGGGGCTTTTGCCGGTTGCCAGCAGCTGCCGCAAAGTGGAGATCAAAAGTGCCATCAGCAGCCGGGTGTGTTCCAAATCAAAATCCGTGGTTATTTCGGTTTGAGCCAGAGCCGCTGCCAGCTCCGCATAATTCACCCCCGGAACTTGCAATTCCGGAGATAACGCTATGGAAATAACATTATTTTTGCCGCGGATGTAATAAATTTCGTTGGCTCCCAATCTTAAAGTCAAATGCCTTGAGAGGTCGCAATCGTTCAACCCCTCATGCAATATCTGCGGCGGGGTCAGATGGATATGTTCGATTTTACAATAATCCACCAGACCGTCGGATAAGCCGAAAAGTATCCGCATTTCAAACAGTTCGTGCAAATGCATCTTGGCTGTGTTCCAGGCGGTCTTTTTCCGGTACTGTTTATCATTATTGACGCACAGCACCAGCGGCAGATCTTGCAAATGCAGCAAGCTGTTACGGATATTTTCCAAATAAATTATTTCATCAGTCATTAAACACCACCTGTGGTATCATTGTGCGATATTGCGGCAAAAAACTCCATGTTATCCCCCACAAAAATCAGTTAATACTATAAAAATCAAAAAACCAAAAAATCAAATTGTCTTCACAGAAATCCCATAATTTTGTAAAAATGGTGTTTTTTGACATAGTTTGAGCTTGGTATTTCTTGAAAAAAGCCACCCCCTTTTGTCAAATCCTTGTTTTTGAGTTCAAATGTATTCAAAAATAAAATTCCATTTGT
>JAZMZK010000031.1:0-16971 GCA_045585955.1 Victivallaceae bacterium | reverse complement strand
GGGGAAGAGGGAAAAACCTTTTTGAGGAAAGGTTCTTTCCCTCTTCCCCAAACCCCATCACCCTTTTCCAAACCTTTTATTGGCATTTATCTATTTGTTACACAAATAGATAAATGCCCTTTAAGTTTTGAAAAGATTTTATTCAACATCTTTACTGTTAATCAACCGATATTGGGAACAGAGCCTTATTTTATGGAAGGAGGCGCAAAAAAAAATGCTTTGATTTCCGTGTTTTCAAAGCATTTTTGGTGTAATTTTAATTTGAGGAGAGGGCTCTATATGGCTGTTGAGTATTACTTTTTGTACTTCTTTGATTCGCGCTTCTGGCGGAGTTTTAAGTACCGCAGCTGTTTTTTCTGAATATCTTCCAACAGTTTTTCCGGATTTTTTATGGCTTTTTTGTTTTTATATTTTTCTTTGCCGGAGAGTATGGCATATACCGTGTATTCTATATTTTCCATTTGCGAAAAGTACGGCATATCATTGGTTTTTACCGACGACGGTAAGGCTTCCAGCCGAAGTTTGAGATTATCGCGTTCTGCTTGTGATATTTTACTTACCCTGCCGTCGAAGTTGTTGAGAAAGTGCTTCTGGATTTCGTGTATCTCTTTAAGCAGCCGTATTTCATTTTGATGTCTTTTCAGAAGTTTAGAGCTGCGCGAAGAACTTTTTCCGGCACTGCTTGCCATCGCTCTGGTATATTTTCTGGACTTTTTTGCCGCACTTGAAAGGTTTTTATTATCCGCCGCAGACAATGAAATTACAAAAGAACACAGCATTGATGTTAGCAATACACGGGTGAGGACTCTTTTTGAATAATTCATTTTTCTTTACTCCTTTTATAAATCAGAGGAGGCAATGCCCAAAGTGCTTATTCCCCCTTTTTTTTGAATTTTTCCACTTCGATCAGCAATGGTACTTTTTTATTTTCCTTATGAATGTTTTTTATTTTTCGGATA
Source organism: Victivallaceae bacterium (assembly GCA_045585955.1). Lineage (GTDB taxonomy): Bacteria > Verrucomicrobiota > Lentisphaeria > Victivallales > Victivallaceae > SIG78. The sequence goes on along the minus strand of JAZMZK010000031.1, from coordinate 16,012 downwards.
TTTTTCGTGTTGGTTGCGGGGGCGGGCGCCGTGCCGCTTTTTCTTCAGCATATTTATCTGGGTGCGCCGTTCCGCCAAGCCACGGTTGACTTCGATGGGTTTGCCGTCAGGAGTCAGACCGGTGTAATACATTGCTCCGCCCATGGTCATCGGTAAAGGTATGTAGTCCTGTACCTGCTGCGGACTCCAGTTATGCAAGTTCAGAAAATCATCCACCGTTTTCATTTCTCGCTCAGTACAGCCGGGAAAATTGGAGATAAACAGCGGAATCAGATACTGTTCTTTACCGGCTTTGCGGCTCTCTTCTTCAAAGAACTTTTTAAAGGTATAGAAATCCTCTGCCGGATTTTTCCGCATCAATTTAAGCACATTGTTGTTCAAATGCTCCGGGGCAACTTTCATGTGCCCGGAAACATGGTATTTTATTATTTCTGCAAACAGCTCTTTCTGCTGATTGGCTAAATCGAGGCGCATCCCGGAATTTATATAAAGATGTTTGACTTTGGGATTTTTTCGGATTTCCCGCAAAAGTGCCAGCAGCCGTTTGCCGTCACAAACATAGTTCGGGCAGGGCAGGGGCCAGAGGCAGCTTGAGCGTTTGCACACATTGCATTTCCCGGTATCTTTAACAATGCTGCCGTAGATATTTCCGGCGGCTCCGCCAATATCGCTGATGGTGCCCCGGAAGTTTTTATCGGCAGTGAGTTTTTCTATATCACGCAAAATAGAACCTTCGCTGCGGCTGGTGACTCCCCGCCCCTGATGGGCGACCAAGCCGCAAAATGCACAACCGCCGGGACAGCCCCGGACTGCCGGAATACTGTCGCGGATAGTTTCAAATGCCGGGATCCGTTTTTTGTAAGCCGGGTGGGGTTTCCGGCTGAAATTCAATTCGTTCACCCGGTCAAGTTCTTCGCTGGTCAGCGGCGGCTGCGGCGGTTCAATGACCAGCAGCCGGTCGCCGACCCGTTCGATCAGACCACGGTTGGCGTGCTGATTGCTGGCAAGCTCCACAAGTTTTGTCGAATCCATGAGAGCTGATTTACGCTGCAAATGCTCTTCGTGGCTGGGCATTTCCAGAAAATTCTCCGGCTTAACAAAACTTTCGGCGGCTTTTTTGCCCAGCAATCTGGCTGTTCCGGGGATCCCGGCAAGGTCTTTATGATCGCGTAAACGATTGAAAATCTCTAATATCGGGCGCTCGCCCATGCCGTAGATCAATATGTCGGCTTTGGTATCCACCAGCACCGGAAAACGCAGCTTATCCTGCCAGTAATCGTAGTGGGTTGCCCGGCGCATACTTGCTTCCAAGCCGCCCAATACTACCGGTACTCCGGGAAAAGCCCGCTTGGCAAGTTGGGAGTATACCACCAGTGCATGAGGTGGGCGTTTGCCGGTTTCGCCATCTTCGATATAAGCATCTTCCCGGCGTTTGCGCCGACCGGCAGTGTAGATGTTTACCATACTGTCCAGATTGCCGGAACTTATACCGATACCGACTTTAGGTGTACCCATAACTTTGAGTACTTCCGGGTCTTGCCACGGAAACTGGGCTATGATCCCGGTACGGAACCCCGCTGCCAACAGAATACGCCCGATCAGCGATACGCCAAACGAAGGGTGATCCACATAGGCATCGCCTGTTAAAAGCAAAACATCCAGTTCATCCCAGCCGAAGGCTTCCATCTCCTGCCGGTTGGTCGGTAAATGAGGTACATTATCATAGGATTTCATATTAAGAAAAATCATCCTTGCCGCTTTGATTATTGGAGTGCCCCGGCTTCCGGAATTTTTGTGCAGTCAGAAAATGGTTTGCTGCCGAGGCTTAAAAAGTTCAAGGTCACGCTGCTGCGCCCCCGGAGATTGCTTTTTAATGTGGCACGGATGTTTTTTCCGGCAGGCGGCAGTTTGACTTGGGTGCTGTCGAGGACAAAAAGCATCCGGGGAATATCATTGCCTGAAGGGAAAATTACATCCGGACTGCACACAAAAGCTGCCATATTGCAGACGATTGCTATGCAAGGATAAGTTTTTCCGTTGACCACCAAAGAATAATCCAAAGAACTCAACGAGCGGTTGGAGGTCATTTTTAATGCTGCTACGGCATAGAGCTTTTTGGCTGGCAGCGGATATGGAAACTGATCCTGTCTGATGATTTCGATTGGCGCTCCGGATATTTCAGCCGATATCACTTTGCCGATGCGGAACCCTAAATCAACCGTCTTGGCGGCTATTTCTCCGGCAGCCAAGAGCATTATGCTTAAACTTAATATTGTCAGCAGATTTTTGCTTCTCATAAAAAATACCCCTTTGCTTAAAAGTATGAATGATGCTGTTAATATAACCGCTGGAGCTGTTATACGCAAATGAAATGGCTTTTTTCCTGTAAAAAAACTTGCATACTTGGCTATGTTGTATTATAATACCGCATATAATGTATTCAGTTGAGGTTTATGTTTTATGGATGTAAAATTTGATTTGCTTGAAAAATTCCGCAAAGCACTCTTCCGGGCAGATGGTATTGCCGACCGGATCCGGGATGCTTCCGAAGCGGATTATCTGGTCAAGATGAATATTCCGCCGCTGTTGGGCAGGCGGGATGCGGCGTGTGATTTTTTGCGGGAATTGCTGAAGCACGAACTCAAAGAACTGTCGTTGAAAGACCGGCTGAAGATGTATCGCAATATGCTTGAGGTTCTTGAATATGCGATCATTGATACTGAACGGGTGAAGATGACGCTTGCCAGTGCGGAAACTGCCGGCAGAGAAAATCGCTTGCATGCTTTTTTGCTGGTGATGCGTAATCTGTTAAGTTCTGCTTGTGCTATGGCAGAAGCTAATACTGCTTTTGTGGGGGAAAATCCGGAATTGGGATATTTTCTCGGTAAAAGCAACCGGATGTCTCGCTATGCAGCATCCGGGCGCGATGCCGAAATGCGTTCGCTTAATCTGGCGCTGGATCTTTCGGTGGCAGCAACTGCCAAATATCAGGTTTATTGCGACTATAACCGTAAAAGTTTCAGCAGCACCAATGGCGCGCGTTATCAGGAGGCGTTTGATCTTTATACCCGGCGTTTCCGCAAGATCTATGCAGAAAGCAACACTGAAATAAAATCAGAAAATTCAATATAAGGTTTATAAGATGGGGCAACTTCATATTACCGGAGGAATCGTGCCGAATGGCTCTGTAACAGTCAGCGGCAACAAAAATGCTGCACTGCCGATGCTGGCGGCATCGCTTATGAGCAAAGAAATTGTAACAATCCACAATATGCCCGATATTCTTGATGTCCGTACTATGATGGAAATAATCCGGGTGCTGGGCGGCAAGGTGGAGTTTGAGAATAATACGGCGGTCATTGATCCGTCGGGGATAGCTTCGGGAGTTATCCCCCGGGAGCTTTGCTCAAAAGCACGCACCAGTATATTATTTGCTGCTCCGTTGACTGCCAGATTGGGCGAAGCAAGACTTTATCCGCCCGGTGGAGATGTTATCGGACGGCGCAGACTTGACGGGCACTTTTACGGGTTGGAAAAATTGGGCGCCCGGCTTGAATGTATCGATGGAGCGTACTGTTTTGACCTGCAAAACAGCAAACTGCAAGGCCGGGAACTTTTTCTGGACGAAGCCAGTGTTACTGCTACTGAACAAATTATGATGGCTGCTGTGCTTGCTGAAGGGCACACTACACTTTTGAATGCAGCCTGCGAACCGCATGTTGTTGAACTGGGCGAAATGCTCAACAGTATGGGCGCATGGATCACCGGTCTGGGCAGCAATACCATTGAAATCGACGGCGTAAGTGAATTGCACGGCTGCGAATGTACTATTACCGGCGACCATATCGAAGCGGGGAGTTTTCTGGCGCTGGGAGCTGCGCTGGGCGGCGAAATGGAGATTCTTGGTACGGTGCCGCGCCATTACTGGATGCTCCGGCGTGTGTTTGAACGGTTTAATATAGAAATGACCTTGCACCCCGACCGCATTTATCTGCCGGGCGGACAAAAACTTAAAGTCAAACAGGACTTTGGCGGGCATATCCCGGTTATCTCCGATGGGCCGTGGCCCCAGTATCCAAGCGATATGATGAGCTGTACTATTGTTATGGCGACCCAGGCAGAAGGCTGTGCGCTCTTTTTTGAAAAGATGTTTGAAAGCCGTATTTACTTTGTAGACCGTCTGATCGATATGGGCGCCAATGCTATTGTCTGCGATCCGCACCGGGTGGTGATTTCCGGACCTTCCAAACTGCACGCCGCAACGGTATCCAGTCCGGATATCCGGGCTGGTATGGCAATGGTGATCGCCGGGTTGTGCGCCGAGGGCGAAAGCGTTATCAAATCCAGTGAAGTCATCTACCGCGGTTACGCAAATTTGGTGGAAAAACTTACCGGACTGGGGTTGTCGGTCAGGGAATCGTTGTAAAAAGTTTGCAAAAGTCCGATTGGTGTGCTATATTACTTATTCTGAACTTTTTGCAAAAGGTTCAGGTCAATAAAATACAGTTCAGGAAAGGGCAACGCTTATGAAAACAATGCAGGAAATAGCAGACGAGCTGGGTTTGGCGCGTTCTACTGTGTCGTTGTGCCTTTCCGAAAGCCACCGGCATTACCGTATCAGTGCTGCAACTGTTCAGCGGGTGCGGGATTATGCAGAAAAAGTCGGATTTGTCCCCAACCGTATGGCTGGTAAACTGGGCAAAGACAATACTCCGCCGGTGGGGCTGATAATCAATCAGGATGGTTCTTTTGAAAAGAGTGCCGTTGCACTGCGTTATGCTATGAACCGTTTGCACGAGGCTAAACGGGAGTTTGTTATTCAGGGGTTTATCGGCGGCAGACTGGTGCCGACAGTGCGAATGCTCAAGGGCATGCAGGTAAATACGCTTATCATGTTCGGGCTGTTCGATGAAAGTGTACACCGCATGGAAGGCGGAGTTTTATCCAGCGGGGTATTTAAGGCCGGAGATGTGCCTAAACTTGATGCTCTGCTTAAAGATGTTGAGTTTTTCAGTGTGGACTACGATTTTCCGGTTCCGGCGGAAAGTGTGGGCAATGTCTACCGCATGGGGATCGACCGCTGCCAAACCCGGATTGAACTTATGGAACAGCTTGCTGCTGCCGGTAAAGGCAATTTTATGTGCGATGTGGATGCGGAAGACGAAGAAAAACTTATGCAGAAAAAGCTGATTTTCGACCGCCGTCAGATTTTGCGCTCCAACGCAGTTGCCCGCGATGAATTTGATGCCGGCAGACGCTATGCGGATATGGTGATGCGGGATTTCCAGCACCTGAAAGTGCGTACTGTTTTGTTGAACGATGACCGCATGGCAGTCGGTTTGATCGAAGAGTTGACTGCCCGGGGCGTGAAAGTTCCTGAAGAGATCCAGGTGATCGGGTTCGATAACCTGGTGGATGCGCCGCATTTCCGGGTGCCGCTTACAAGTATTGAAGTTCCGGTTTTGGAAAATACCCGTAAGGTTTTGGATTATATTCTTGACGGGGCTCCGTTGGAACTCAATACTGTAAATCAGGCAAATATCATTTGGCGGGAAAGCGCCTCACTCTGATTGGTTGTTCAAGATACCTGTGATTTCTCCGGTAGGATATTGCAGCAGCTTTACTGCATAGCCCCAATTTTCCAGCATTTTCAAACACATGGCGAGTTTTTCCTTGCTGATGACTGGCTTGCGAGCCAGTATCCAGAGATAATCCATGCTGTTGCCGGTAACAATGGCAAGGCTGTAGTTTGGGTCAAGATAGATGATCTTGTACATGGTGTAGAACGGATAAAAGAAACTTACCTCCAACAAACCAAGTCCGCTGCCGGGGATGGCACTGCGGGCTGTGGCATGAGCAGAAGTTGTGATTTGATTTTTTTTGCCGGAGTTTTCGATGATGATTGTGCCATCGTCCTGCAAGGTGTAAGTTGCCTGTGCATCGGTCACACCGGCTTCAAAATTATGCGGCAGACGGGCGATTTCGTACCATGTACCCATGTAGCGGGTGATATTGAAATTGCTCACCGGAGCTATTTCGTTGACGGGTGAAAAATTTTCGCAGCCGCTGATAATGATGGCAACCAGTACCGCGCAACAGCAAGAAATAGTTTCAGCGAGAGTAACTTTCATAACAATAACCTCCATGTTAAGTTTTGTCAATATTGACTCTGCATAAGAGATCATTGTTCAAATAAAGCGAGCCGGAGCTGAAAATAAACCGGATTTTTTACCAGACCAAAGTCAATGCCATTACCAGCATGCCGGCGACCAGCCCGGCGATCGCAAGATGGTGTTCGCCATATTCTTCGGCGAGCGGCAAAAGTTCGTCAAAGCTGATAAACACCATTATTCCAGCCACCGCAGCAAAGATTATTGCCATAAGCGCGCCGGAGAGAAACGGCAGAAGGAACAGCCACGCCGCCAATGCGCCCAACGGTTCAGCCAAGCCGGAGAGGAATGAGTAGTAAAAAGCCTTTTTCCGGCTGCCGGTGGCATGGTAGATCGGCACTGATACAGTGATCCCTTCCGGTATATTGTGTATGGCAATGGCTAATGCAATAGATACTCCGGTCAAGGGATCGGTCAATGCAGAAGTGAATACAGCCATACCTTCAGGAAAATTGTGTACGGCAATGGCAAGTGCAAAAAGTTTGCCGCTGCGGATGAGTTTATCCTGATGCTGCGGCGAAGTCATTTCTTCGACTTTGCGTACTTCGTGCGGGTTTTCGTAGCTGGGGACAAGTTTGTCGATCAGCATTGCAACTGCTATGCCGCCGAAAAATGCGGCGATGCCGATAAGCGAACCCGGGCGTTTACCGAATATTTCAGAAAGATCGCTTTGCGACCCCGCCAGGAGCTCCACCAGCGATATGTAGATCATAACTCCGCCGGAAAATCCCAGCGCGCATGATAAAAAGCGGGTGTTTTGGTGTTTGGCAAAGAAAGCAATACAGCTGCCGACCCCGGTGGCTAAACCGGCAATCGCAGTCAGGGCTATACCGGAAAATATTTGCGGTAATGTTACATTCATAAAATTCTTCCATTATTTGTCTGTAAAAATACAATATATATGTTGTAAGATACACTTGATTTTATAAAATGCAAATAAAAAATCCTGGTCAGGGAGCCGGGGAGAAAGTTTCAGTTATTGCAGAACTCTCAATGGAAGAGAAAAAAATAAATCCTGCTGCGGTTCCAGCAAGATTTATTTTTATACACATTGTTTTTTGAGAATGATTTTTATTCAGCAAGGAGCATTGCCAGATCCATGCCGGTTTTTCCGGCTTCAAAGATTTTGGTAATATCTTCTCTGGTCAAACCGCGATTCCAGAACGCCACATCGTCCAGCTCTCCGGTAAAACCTTGAGGGTGCTTGCCGGTTCCGTCCTGACCGATATAAATGGGCAGTTTGGAGGTAATGACAGCGTCGTCGGCTTTGTACGCCATGTGATAAAGTCTGCCATCTTCGGCTCCGTTGTAAAAATACATGGTGCCGTTGGCATCAATGGTCAGAGCGTAAAAGTTCCAGCCGTCGGTGCGGTTGAATTGACCGAACTCAATGTTTTTAGCATTTTTTCTTGCCATAGATAAACAAATGCCCGCATCGTCCTTTTTCCGCTGCTGGTCGCCCAAACGCTGGGCAATGATGGCAAAGCCGGGGCTGTCGGGCTTGCTCATATCTTTGTTGCCGATGATCACAGCATCTTTGCCGCTCTGTTTGGGGAGTCTTGCCCAGAAGGTGAGGGTAAAGTTGTTGCCGTTTGCCAACTTGAGCCGGTCAGAGCCGGGGATCATGCGGAAACCGTTTTTGAAGGCAGCCGAAAGAAAGAAGCCTTTCAAAGTTTCCCGGATAACGGTTTTGTTGTCGAATCCCAGATGATTATTGGCAAAGTCATAGTAGAAAGCCAAACCGTTTTTCAAAGGCAGTTGAGGTATATTCTGCACTTCATCACCCAGCTTGCGCCCGTCCAGATCAAGTTTTTTTGTATCAATGCCAAAGTGTGCCAGAGCCGTTACCGCCATATCGTAAGTGTAAGCAGTGCCCTTGATCTTGCCCTGCTTGACCGATTTACCGGCAATCAGCATAGGTATAGTGGTCATGTTGCCGCTGTCGGGCAAACCTCCGTGGAAGGTCAGATAACCTCCATGGTCGGCAGTGAGCAATATCAGCCAGTCTTCTTTGGCAAAATCGGGGCGGTGGGCAATGGTGGTGAAAAGCTGTTTAAGAAAATTGTCGCAAGTTGTCAAACTTTTCATGTAGCTCAAGTTGCGGGGATAAAACCCCACCTTGTGACCGTAATAGTCCGGCAGATTTATGTAGACAGCGGCAGCGTCGCCGGTTTTGAGAAATTCGCAGGCGGCTTTGATGTTGGCACTGTCCTTGTTGGCTTTGTAGATAACCTTGTCGCTGTCGCTTTTGATGTATCCGGATTCGCCCCAGACATAGAAAAATCCGCACTTGAGATCCGGGAACTGCTTGACCAGATGTCCGAGAAAGTGAGGATACTTTTGGAAGTTGCCGGTTTTGGTTTTGCCGTTACGGGTAACTTTGTGCTTGGCAGCAGTTACGCCGGTGGCAATGGAAGCGTGATTTGGGGCACTGTGGGGCGGCGCATCCTGCACGACCATAGCCGCATCGGTGGAAGCACACTTATAACCGGGCTGCCACGAACCGGCACGCAAAGCGTTCAAAGTGGGCATAGATGTATGCAGCACAGCATCAGCCCGGACGCCATCAAGCATAATGACCAGAACTTTTTTGTTTGAATAATTGCTTTTTTCTGCGGCGGCAACTGTGAATAGTGCTAACAATACGAATGATGCAAGAATAAATTTTTTCATAGAAATAACCCTCCGAGGTTAACTGTAAACAGCATTAATATAATGTTTTCCGGGATGAAGTCAAGTTTGTTGCTGAAAAATGTTTTTTTTACATAAAAATTTTTCTCAATGTTTTGAAAAAATCCGGAGTTGTGCTATATTAACAAATTCATACTGCTTTAGGCTTTTATTGGCAGTGTGTTTCAGTTGAAATTAAACCATTTTAAAACAAATAATTTATAGAAAGAGAGTAAAAAATGGCCAAGCAGACCCTTTCTCAGGCTCTTGAACTGGTGGTGCGTGAAGATGGTGCACTGTGCAGAAATTGCGACTTTACCGTCGCCGCTGACCGCATGAAGTCCGAAACCAGCATCGCCGCCAAGGCATTTGCCAACTATGTGGCTGTTCCCGGTTTCCGCCGTGGCAAAGCCCCCGAAGCAATGATCGTCAAGCGTTTTGAAAACGATCTCAAAGATGAACTCAAACGCCGTTTCATGGCTGCCGCTTTTGAACGCCTCTCCGATGGTGAAAAGCTGGAAGTCGTCTATTGCCGCATGCCCGAAGAAAGTGCTTTGGAACTGGGCAAGGAATATAAATTCACTCTGCGTATCGATCTGGCTCCCCAGATCGCCGACTTTGAATACAAAGGTTTGGAAGTCGATGTCCCCGCCGCTGAAGTTGACGAAAAAGAACTCAACGACCGGGTCGAACAGTATCGCAAGATGTATGCCGAATTTGCTGAAATCAGCGAACCGGCCGCCAAAGAAGATATGCTCAAAGTCGATTACACCTCTGACTTTGAACTCCCTGAAGATGCTTCTGCCAGCTTGACCCGTCAGGTCAAGGCCGATGCCACTTTCCTGTGGCTGGCTGAACCCGAATACCTCCCCGGCTGTGTTGCTGCTCTGACCGGTGCCGAAGCCGGCAAAGAATACACCTTCGACAGTGTCTATCCTGCCGACTATCGCGAAGCCGCTCTGGCTGGCAAGACCGTCAAGTACACCGTCAAGGTCGTCAATGTGCAGCGCCGCAAGGATCTGACCGACGATGAATTGGCTGCCAAACTGCGTTTGGATTCCATCGACAAGCTGCGTGAAATGCTCAAGAGCGGTTTGCAGGCCGAAGCCGAAGGCAAACGCCGTGAAGCTGTCCGCACCGCTGTTTACGAAAAGATCTCCGCTGCCGTAGGCGAATTTGAACTGCCCGCCGGTCTGTTGGAAGCCGAAACCGACGAAGCCTTGCAGCGCAAAGCCCAGGAAACCGTCAAGAGCGAAGCCGATGCCGAAGAATTCAAGAAGAATTTGGAAGAACATCGTGCCGCCGCCAAGGTCGAAGCCAGCGCCAAACTGCGTCGTGAGCTGGTCTTCCGCAAGATCGCCAAGGCTGAAAACATCACCGTAACTGCTGCTGAAGTCGATCGCGAAATCGAAATGATGAGCCGCTACTATCGCAAAAAGCCCGCTGAACTGCGTTCCATTATGGAAAAGAATGGTGCTATCGAAGCGTTGCAGAGCGAAATACTTAACAACAAAGTCTGGAACTTTGTGGCTGATGCGGTCAAAGCCGATAAGTAATCAATATTGATTGCACTTTACAGCGTCTTTCCGACAAAACGGATGGACGCTGTTTTTTTGTGCTTAAAAAATTGTAAATCTTTTTTTCTGTGCTAAATTATACAAGTCAAACTTTTTTGCCATACCTTGAAGAAAGAGATTTTTTATGAGTGTAAATACCAATATCTCCAGCAGTTTGGAAGATTATCTGGAGGCTATTGCCGATTTGATCGATGCCAACGGTCACGCCCACAGTAAAGAGCTTGCTGACCGTTTGCAGGTAAAAATGCCGTCGGTAACTAATGCTTTGCAGGCGTTGGCGGCGAGGGATTTGATCGTATACCGTTCGCACCAGCCGGTGGTTTTAACGGCTGCCGGAGCTCAAACCGCGGCGGTTATCCGCAAAAGACACCAGTGCTTGTGCCGCTTTTTTGAAGAAGTGCTGGAGCTTTCCCATGACGAAGCCGATGCTACGGCGTGTAAGGTGGAACACGATATTGACGAAAATGTTTTGCGTAAACTGGTGGCTTTGACCGATGTGTTGGTAACTGATGAAAGTGCGGCAGCGGTTCGCAGTAAATTGAGTCAGATTTTTGCCGAAATGCCAGCCGAAGCTCCGGTACATGATTTGATTGCCTTGAATGATTTGCAGGAAGAGCAAAGCGGAGTTATCGCTTATGTCAGCACTGCTTTGAAGGGCTCCAAGAAATTTGCGGATATGGGATTGGTTCCCGGGGCAAGGATCACGCTGGAGGGCAGGGCTCCGCTGGGGGATCTTTTGCGGATAAGATTACTGGATAGTGTGATCTCGCTGCGGGGCAGCGATGCAGCGTACATTCTGCTTAAAGATGTGCAGTGATTTGAAAAATAATTCTTTACCGCCGAATCGCCGGAAGTGGAAAATTCTGCTCCGGAGTGCGGCGGTTTTTTTTGCCCTTTTTGCTGCCGCAGAAATCGTTATCGGGATAATCTTGCAAATATATTGTTTTATCCCCTTGGATTTGCTTAATATTTTCGGCAGCGTAATGCTCTGGCGATCCGGCAGTACTGCGTGGCGGATCTATTTTGTGACCGTGACCGCCTTGTCGGTAATGCTGGAAATTTTTACTTTGGACTTACTTGCCATAGTGCCGGAAGAAGCCGGATCACTGCCCGTAGTAATACCGGCAGTGATCGCATTGCAAACCGCTGCCGGAGTGATACTTGTATTATTTCCCTTCAAAAAAATAACTGCTGAAAGCTGAAATATTCAGCGGAGCTTTTGCAGGATTTTTTCGCAAAGCTTGTGTTTTTCGCTGTTTACTTTGCTTGATTCCATAACTTTGCGGACAAACTTGGTCAAGGCTTCCGGTAAAGCTCCGGCGGAAAGTCTGGTGGTTGCCGAGAGCATTTTTTCTGCATCAGCATACTTTTCATTGAGCGTAAGAGCAATGGCACAAAGTATTTTTTGGCGGTTGTCGGCTTTTTTGCCGAAGAGCTTCAATATTTCCAGCGACTGTTTGTTCAATATGTAGTATACTGCCTGAACGACAATATATTCCTGATTATCCGGATAGAGCTTTTTTACTTCTGCCAGATACCATGCTGCGGACTGCATATCGCCATTTTGCATAGCTTCCGCAGCATTATTCAAAAGGAATTTACATGTTTCCTGATCTTGGGTGTTGAAACTGCGGAGCAACTCTTCCAGATAACTGTCAACTGCAATGCCGTTGTTCTTGGCAAGCATGTAAAATTCGCCCGCCTCCTTGCGGCGTTTTTCGTCAGCAGAAAGCAGCAAAGCCAGCTCATAAGCCGCTTCGCCATTGCCCGGCTGCTGCTTGAGAACTGCTTTAAAACTCTTTTCGGCATCGCTGTTTTTACCGCTGCGGCTGCAAGCTACTGCTTCAGTAAGAAGAAGTTGTGCACTGACTCTGCCATTGCGTTTTTTCCGCAGATCGCGGAGCAGTTTCAAGGCTTCATCGTAGTTGCGTTTGCCAATGAGCGAGCGGGCACAGCTGTCGATGAGTTTTTCATCGTCGGGTGTGACTTTTCTTGCCTGTTCCAAAAGTTTATGAGCATCATCAAATTTTCCGGCATCCAGATAAAGATTGCCCAGTTTGACTGCGGCTTCGTTGTTTTCCGGTTCTCTTAAAAGCACTTGGCGGTACCCCCAAACGGCGATTTCGTAATTGCCTCTGGCGGCAGCGCTTCGGGCATCAGCAAGAAGTTTTTCGATTCGTTCAAGCTCAAAGTTTTCGATTCCGGTATTTGACACATTGCCTGACTTCTGCCGCAGACGGCGCTTGAGTACAGCTATTTCGTTCAGCAGAGTGTTGTTTTCTTTTTCATAGCGTTTGAGACTTTCTTCCAAACCGGGAATGCGGTTGAGGGCTTTTAATACATCGGAGTTGCCTGCCCGGTTGAAGAGGTCAAATTTGGCTTTCAATTCATCATAAGCTTTTTGCAGTTCTGCCATTTTCTTTAATTCGATATCGGCAGAATGTTGTTTTGCTTTCAGGTCTATAACCAAAGCCCGGGAACTTTTCAATACTGCTTTACCAGCTTCCAATTCTGCTTTAAGTTTTACCAATTCATCATTGAGGTTTTGGATTTTTTTTCCGGCACTCAACAAATGCTGATTGGCGATTTTTCTTTCTTTTTCCCGCTTTTCGGTGCTTACTGCATCGGCATTTAGCCGGTCTTGGTGGCGTTTTTCCAATGAGTTGTAACGGTCGGAATAAGTTTTGAGTTCTTTTTCCAGCGTTTCGGTACGGCGGCTCAAGGTCAGCATTTCTTTTTGGGTCACTTGTTCTGTATCACGGGCTTTTTGCAATGCACTGCGGCTGTTTTTAAGTTCGTTTTCCCGAACTTTCAACAAGGCATCCAGCTCGGCAAGCTGTTGTTTGAGATTGCTGTTATCTGCCGTAAGTGTACTGATATTACGACGCAGTTCCGGCTCGGAGAGGTTGGATTTTTTAAGTTCTTCAAGTTCGTTACGCAGGCGTTTTATCTCGGATTCTGCAATTTGAGTGGAATTGCTTTTATCATCCGGGTTGTCGCTTAAAAGTTGCATCAGCCGGTCAATGCGCTGATCTTTGCGCTTGAGTTCATTTTCAAGCGCTTTGAGTTTGTTGGATAATTCAACGGTTGCCGGTGCTGCTGCGGTTGATTTATTTTGTTGCAGTTTCAGTTCCCGCTGCAACCGGAGATTCTCATTGACTGATTTTTGTAAATCATCTTTAAGTTTGAGTACTTCGGCGCGCGATGTGGCATATTCATTGTCTTTGATTCGTATGGTTTCTTCCAGCTGCCGGGTACGCTTTATTGCTTCGTCATTAGCGATTTTCAGGGTCATAAGTTGATTTTCATACCGGTTGCGGTCGCCGGTCAGTGAGCGCTCGACAGCGTTTTTGTACTGCACTTCCAACAGCGAATACTTTTCCTGTAAAAGCCGGTAGTCCCGCAAGATGCCGTCCACATCCCGGGTGCGGGCTTCGCTTTGGCGGAGCTTGAGTTGCAGATTATCTATTTCCATAAGAGCATTGCGCAGTTTCTGACGGTACTGGTCTATTTCTGACTGCATTTCTATATAAAGTCTGCCGGAAGAACTGCCTGCCGGTGCAACCTGATAGTTGTAACTGCCGCCGGTTGTGGGGTAGGCCGTTGCCGGATAATTGCCTGCCGGATAGTTTTGCACGGCTGCCGGTTGCGGATACTGCACCGGTCTTTGATAGCCGGGCGTGTTTGTTGTCGGAGGGCGGTTGACCGTTTGTGCATGCCGCCGGGCAGGGCGGACGAGTTTTTCCAGAGCTTTTATTTCGTTGTCGCACAATCTTATGCGGCCTTCCACTACGGATTTGTTCCACTGGGGAAAGTTGCGGCGGATGGCATTGAAATATTCACGGCTGCGGGTGTAGTTTTGCAAAGCTTTTTCAAACTGATTTTTTTCTTTGTTATCAGAAGCTTTATCGTAATACTCATAACCCTTTCTCCAGCCCACCCAAGGGGAGCTTTCCAGAGTTTCTGCCATAAGTACAGCAAGGAATATAAATGCTGTAAAAATAATCATAAGTTTTTTCATAATTTACACCACCTGAAATTCTTTGAATTTTTCCCGGTAAAAGGCGTTGCAGCTTATGGTAATAACTGCATTACCTGAATCGTCGTATTTACTTGCCAGCACCGTGGTTTTCCGGTGTGCCAATGCCACCAGATCGCTGCGGACCGGCGGGATCACCAGCTTCATAACTCTGGAGTGTTCACTTGCCAGCTGCGATATGGCACTTAAAAGCATGTCGGTACCTTCGCCGGTAGCCGCCGAAATGAATATACCGTTGGCAAACAGACTCCGTGCCCGGATCAACGCCAGTTCGTCGTGGGGGCGGTCGATCTTGTTGAACACCACCAATATTTTATCGGTATCAGCACCCAATTCTTTGAGTACGGCTAAAGTAGTATCCCAGTGTTCATCGATCTCCGGGCTGGAGAGATCCAGCACCAGGATCAGAAAATCCGCCAAAACAGCTTCTTCCAGCGTGGATTTGAACGCTTCTACCAAATCGTGGGGGAGCTTGCGGACAAAACCTACTGTATCGGTCAAAAGAACCGTCTGATTATCCGGCAATATGACCTTTCTGGTCATAGGGTCAAGGGTGGCAAAGAGTTTATCTTCTGCCATAACTTCTCTGCCGGAAAGAAGTTTCAATAGCGAGGATTTCCCCGCATTGGTATAACCTACGATCGCTCCATGCGGCATATCGTGCCGCTCCCGCTGCTTTCGCTGGGTGGCACGCTGCTTGCGTACTTCAGCCAATTCCTGCTCCAAGCGGGATATACGCATTTTTATCTGTCGCCTGTCCAGCTCGATCTGGCTTTCGCCTTCGCCTTTGGCATTGACTGCACCGCCCCGCTGCCGGGATAAGTGGCTCCAAGCCCCCGCCAGTCGCGGCAGCTGATAACGCCAGCGGGCAAGCTCTACTTGCAGAACTGCTTCCCGGGTGTTTGCCCGGTCGGCAAAAATATCCAGAATCACTTCCTGCCGGTCGATCACGCAGACTTTCCGGCATAATCTTGACCAGTTCCGCTGCTGGGTTGGAGTTATTTCCATATCAAAGACCAATACATCGGCGTTGAGTTCTTCCAGCATGGAGGCTATCTCTTCAGCTTTGCCCGTACCCACATAGTATTGGGGATGGGCGGGACCTTTGAGTTTGGCGACAGCTCTGCCCACCGTTTCAATATCCAGATTTTTCAACAATTCGGCAAGCTCGTCCAAATGAGCGTGCACATTGGCAGACTCCTCATTGGGCAGTACGGTTCCGACAATGAGGGCTCGTTCCACGCGTTTGCGGGCTTCTTCGGCTACTTCGATCACTGAAAAATCCTTATTGCTGTATTGATTTATATAATAACACAATATATACTATAATATAGAATTTGCAAAATTGCCTGTTCCGAAATGATTTTTTTACATTTTTAAGTGGGCAACATACAAAAAAATCCGGATAAAATATTTATTTTACTTGATTTATTGCACTTACCTTGATATATTTTCAATGTGTTTTTATAAATTAGGCTCTGTTCCCAATGCGGGTAGGTAGTAAAAAATGACATATATACCTGTGCATTGAGATATTTTTCAAAATTTGAATGGCA